>CAYOXJ010000275.1:0-1506 GCA_964407905.1 uncultured Thermoplasmata archaeon | reverse complement strand
GGTCGACCACAAGACAGGCATCGCAAAGATACCAGGCAACGTCGTCGAGGAGGCGATCAGAAAGGCAAAGAAGAACATCGTGCTCTGCGCAAGAAACTCCAAGTACGACGTCGTCCTCGATGGCCGAAGAGTATTCTGCACAACTGATGGAAATGGCGTCAGCGTCATGGATTTCGAAACGGGCAAAAGGAGGGTTTCAACCAGCGAGGACCTTGCGATGGTGGGAAAGGTTGCCGATGCTCTCGACTCAGCGCACGTATTCTGGCCATGCGTGAGCTGCCAGGACGTTCCTGATCACATAAGACACGTCTTTGACCTCACGGTATCCCTTTCGAGCATCGAGAAGCACGTGCAGGTCGAAACGACAAGCCACAGGCGTGAGGCGAAGTGGCTCGTCGAGATTGGGTCTGCGCTCGCAGGCGGGGAGAAGGAGTTGCGCAGAAGGCCGATATTCTCATCCATGCACTGTCCTTTCTCTCCACTGCAGCTGGACCCGGGATCCACCGAGGGCGCCTTGGTTCTGGCAAGGGCCGGCGTGCCGATATCGTTCTACGGCATGCCACAGGCAGGTGCTACAGGGCCCGTCACATTGGCAGGATCGATAATCGTGAACAACGCGGAGGTCCTCGGAGGGCTCGCAATTGCGCAGCTTGCAGCCGCGGGCTCGCCGTTCATCTACGGAACAGGTGGCGCTGCATTTGACATGAGGACGATGACGTGGGCGGGTGGAGGGCCTGAGAGAGCACTGATCTCTGCAGGCGCGGGAGAGCTCGCTCATCACTACGGCTTTCCCATCCTGTGTGGAGGGATCGTGACTTCGGCGAAGCTGCCAGGTCCGCAGGCATGCTATGAGAAGATGTCGAGCGGACTACCACAGTTCTATGCAGGCTGCGACATGATTGCAGGCCTCGGCCTGCTCGACGATGTTACGATGCTGTCCTACGAACAGATGGTGATTGACGATGAGATGGCAAAGATAATGGCAAGGCTTGCCCGGGGCATCTCAGTAGACGACAATCACCTCGCAATTGATCTGATCAAGAAGGTCGGCCCCGGAGGCAGCTACTTGGCAGAGAGGCATACGATGCAGTGGCTTTACGGAGAGCATTTCATCACTGATATAACTGACAGAAGGCCCGGCGAGAAGTGGGACGCTGACGGAAGGAAGTCCGTCGTCGACCGCGCGAGGGAGAAGGTGAGAGCTATCCTCAAGGAACACCAAGTCGGCTCAGTTTCTCCGGAGGTCGCGAAGGAATTCGACGCAATCGTGAAGAAGGCTGATAAGGACATAAAAGCCCATGGGTTGGACTGAGCCGAAAGACAGAGTGAGCTAGATGATCCCCCTGGAACTCATCAGAGAGTTCGAGATGCAGATGCGAGCGCTGCGGATTGGGAACACGACCCTGAGGAGAGCTCAGAAGCTCGAGAAGAAGATGGAGATCAGGCGTTTGCATCTCAAGATCGAGGGCGAGAACCCTTCGGGTACCCACAAGGACAGGGCGGCCC
>CAYOXJ010000274.1:0-1525 GCA_964407905.1 uncultured Thermoplasmata archaeon | reverse complement strand
CTGTTAAAGAACTTGCTCGAGTGGCAAAGATACCAGTCATCAACATGGCATGCTGTACCTATCATCCGACCCAAGCGATCGGAGATATGATAACCATCCAGAGCAGGTTAGGTGATCCAAAAGGCAGGAAGTACACGATCACATGGGCCTACTCCAGCAGGCTCAGAGGCAGATGCAGCGTACAGGAGGAAGTCCTGATCTCCACCAGATTCGGCATGGATGTTGTTCTCACCCATCCACATGGATTCGAGATCGACCCGGAGATCGTCGATTCTGCAAGGGCCAACGCTCGGAACAGCGGCGGCAGTTTTGAGGTCAGCCACGAATTCGAAGAAGCACTCTCGGATGCAGATGTGGTCTTCCCAAGGAGCTGGGTCTCGGCAGAACTGAGTAGGACGGGTGTGGCAGCCTTTGGCGTCGACAGAGAGATTGAGCTGCACAATAAGCACAAAGACTGGCGCCTTGAGCAGAGACATGCTAGCGAATTTATGAGCAATGAAGGGATTGTCATGCATGTTCTTCCTGCTTTCAGGGGTGAGGAAGTCACCGACGAAGTCCTAGAAGGACCGAATTCCGTTATTTACGATCAGGCTCGCGACAACTTCCACGCGAAGATGGCAGTTCTAGCATCAACCATGGCGGAAGACATATCGTTCTGAACAAGGACAAGTTTCTTCCCGCCTTTCGTACCTTCATTTGGTGCCCATAAGGAACCTTCCGACAGAATCTTCTTAATATCGGATTGGGAAAAAGCACCCCTAACCTATATGATATCCGTTGCCCGAGGAGTAGATGGATGTCAAAGACAGTAGTCGTCGCCATCGGCGGGAACTCGTTGATCAAGGACAAAGACCACCAAACAGTCCCTGATCAATGGAACGCAATTCGAGAGACATGCTTCCACATTGCAAACATGATACAAGACGGCTGGAGCACTGTCATAACCCATGGTAATGGACCGCAGGTGGGCTTCATCCTCTTACGTTCTGAATTAGCCAGTCATGTCCTCCATTCAACTCCACTTGACCTCTGCGTCGCCGACACTCAGGGGGCGATAGGCTTCATGATCCAGAAATCCCTTTATAACGAGTTCAAACGGCGAGGTTTGAAGCAGCGGGCAGTGACGGTCGTAACACAGGTCCTCGTGGATAAAGGTGACGAAGCCTTCAGAAATCCCACAAAGCCTATTGGGCCCTTCTATGATGAGGAGAAAGCGAAGAGATACCGAGATGAGCGTGGCTGGAGCATTGTCAGCGACGCCGATCGGGGATGGAGACGGGCCGTACCGTCGCCGAGGCCAACGCGCATCATCGAGCTGGATGCTGTCAAGGCCCTTCTCGATCAGGGAATGGTTGTGATAGCTGCAGGCGGCGGAGGAATCCCTGTCATTGAGGAGAATGGTGAGCTGAGAGAGGTCGAGGCGGTCATCGACAAGGACTATGCTTCTGCTCTCCTTGCATCCAGCATCAAGGCTGACCTCTTTCTCATCTCCACAGGCGTGGAGAAGGTCGCCCTGAACTTCGGC
>CAYOXJ010000273.1:0-1530 GCA_964407905.1 uncultured Thermoplasmata archaeon | reverse complement strand
CAAGGATCTGGTGTTTAGCTGATCAAGGAGGAGCGCTCTCATTCGAAGTACAGCGTCTTGAACCACCTGGTCGTTTGCGATTACACTAACGGTCCGGACCGGCTGCCTCAGCTTCAGACCAGCCTTCATCCTCACCATCGCGGCTGCTGATACTACACGCTGACAGACTTCGAGGTCCCTCTCTAGCTGATCGTCTCTCCAGACCTCTTCAGGTTCGGGCCAATCCAGTGCATGAGCTGTCTTCTGTGGTCTGCTGTCTGCAGAGCGGAAGATCCCTTGGTAGATGGCCTCTGCTATGAATGGTATGAACGGGGCCATCATGACCACGGCCGTCCGAAGGGCGTGCGAAAGGGCGGCGTAGGCGGCGAGTTTGTCAGGATTCTCCTTCTCCACCCAAGTTCGTCTCCTTACAAGTCGAATGTAGTTGTGGCTGAGATCCTCGACCAAGAAGTTCTTCAACGCTCGGACCGCCTCATGGATTCTGTAGCCTTCCATCGCGTCGGTGACATCCTCAATCGTGTGTTCGACGCGGCTCATCAGCCAAAGGTCTTCTCCCCTCATGTACCGCCTCATTCTGCGAGGAGTATGCTTAACCGGGTCGAACTTGTCGAGGGTCATGTAAGTGCTGGCGAACACGTAGACGTTCCAGATTGTCTGCAGGTCGCCTGCCGCTTGTTCAAGGACCTTCCATGAGAATTTCAGATCCTCCCAGAGCGTGTTCTGGAGCACATAGAATCTCAGAGCGTCTCGGCCATATCGGCTAACGACTTCCTGAGGAACGACGAAGTTGCCTAGGGACTTGTGCATCTCGCGCCCCTGCTCATCGAGCATGAAACCATGCATGAGCACGGTCTTGTACGGAGTCTCGCCAAATGAGACAAGTCCAGCCTTGAGCAGTGAGAAGAACCACCCCGAGATTTGGTCACGGCCCTCGACGATGAAATCTGCTGGCCACCACTTCCGAGCTTCGCGTCGGCTGACCGGGTACCCTAAGCACGCGTATGATGAGATGCCCGAGTCGAACCATCCAACCATCACGTCAGGGATCCTCTTCATCTTGCCGCCGCAATCGCATCTCAGTTTGACCTCATCGACCCAAGGCACGTGAAGTTCCTTCGGCGCTTTGCTCCCTCTGCTTTTCGCCCTCAATTCCCTCAGCGAGCCAACGACGTGCCGACGATGGCACGATTCACAAATCCAAACAGGAAGAGGCGTCCCCCAGAACCTCTGCCTAGAGATGACCCAGTCCCTGAGACCCTGCAGCCAGTTCCGGAACTGATTCGCACCTGCCCACTCTGGGATCCAACGTGTCGCCTCGATGTCGGCGATCATCTTGTCCCGCATCTGAGTGACTTTGATAAACCACTGGTCAGTCGCGCGTATTACGAGCGGAGTATGGCACCGCCAGCAGACAGGGCTTCTGTGAAGAATTTCGGTGGCAAGCAGGAGTACTCCTCTCACTTTGAGATCGTCAATGATTTCGGGGTTTGCGGCTTTGGCCTCTTTTCGGCTGGGAGTCCCGTTCCCCGA
>CAYOXJ010000272.1:0-1543 GCA_964407905.1 uncultured Thermoplasmata archaeon | reverse complement strand
AGGTCCCTGCGGATCAGTTTGCGGAAATGTTCAATATTCCTTCGGCTCCCAGCAAGAATGGTGAAAAAGGGGGCAGACGAGAGGAGGACCGCGGGGAGAGGCGCAGGCATGAGGAGGATCGCGGCAGACCGAGGGAGCAGAAGGGCGTTCAGAGGCCGACCGAGGACAGAGCCTCGCGAAGGCTCTCGCCTGAGCAGACGCGATACAAGGACGTTCTCGATGAGCTGAGCAACACGTCGAAGGCCAAGCTCGTAAACCAGAGCGGCAACGTGCTCAAGGAGGTTCACGTGAGCCTCCTGGCTGACACGCTCAAGGAGGGCGCCGAGGGCGTCGCTGCGGTCGTGCTGGATGGCATCATCACACAGAGGATTCTTGACCTCGCAGTGGAAAAGAATATCAGTGCGATAATCGGTGTGAAGTTGGGCAACATCGCAAAGCTCCCAACGAACGTCGAGGTCCTGACCAAGGATGACCTCGGCTGAGCATCGTGACCTTCATGCCAATGGAACAGGAAGGAGAAGAGAGACCGCCACACCTACTCGAGGACGTCGAGACGACTAGGGACATCCGCATATCCCAGGATCCCCTGCAGAGAGTCGTCGGCCAGGACGAAGCTGTCAGGCTCGCCAGGATCGCTGCTTCGCAGAGAAGGCATCTTCTTCTGGTCGGTCCGCCTGGAACTGGGAAGTCAATGATAGCTCAAGCGCTTTCGCTTCACCTCTCCAGACCGACTGAGGAAATAAGGATTGTGCACAACCCCGAGAATCCCGAGAGGCCGCTCGTGGAAGTGAGGAACATCGAGGAGGTCGAGAAGGAGCTCGAGTCGAAGGGCTACGCGGAAGGCGAATTCATCGACCCAAAGGAGGCGCCGGTCAACGTTGCTGAGAGGCTCGGGTACAGGTGCTCCAACTGTGGAACATACTCGTCTCCAAAGGAGGCCTTCTGTCCGAAGTGCTCAAGGGCGAAGATCGCGCAGGTGAGATCCACTTCCAGCAACCCATTTGGAGACCTCCTCGGGGGCCTCTTCGAGGTCACCATGGGGCAGCTCGCGGGAAGAGAGAGAGTGACCACCACCAGGAAGAGGTTTGGGAAGGAGGAGGTCGTGGTCTTCGAGCGCGCGGGCGAGATGATCAAGGTTCTGGACCAGCAGGCTCTTGAGAAGAGGAGGGAGCTGGAGAAGGAAAGTCCCAAGAAAGTCATCGTGCCAATAACGAGGAATCCATTCATCCTTGCGACGGGGGCGAGCGAGACGGAACTGCTCGGAGACGTGAGACACGACCCCTACGGAGGCCATCCGCAGCTCGGCACGCACCCGTACGACCGGGTCATCGCAGGCGCCATACACAGCGCTCACCAGGGTGTTCTCTTCGTCGATGAGCTTCCACATCTCGGGCATCTTCAGAGATTCATTCTGACCGCCATGCAGGAGAAACGGTTCCCTATCGCGGGCAGAAACCCGCAGAGCGCGGGGGCCAGCGTCCGCGTGGACAACGTGCCCTGCGATTTCATATTCGTGGGCGCCTGCAACATACAGGACCTCCCG
>CAYOXJ010000271.1:0-1570 GCA_964407905.1 uncultured Thermoplasmata archaeon | reverse complement strand
CGGGACCGGATTGGGACTGGCCATCAGCTATGGCATTGTCAAAGAACACCATGGAACCATCTCGGTGGAAAGCTCGGTAGGTCAGGGGACGACTTTCACGATCCGTCTTCCGGTAGCGAGCGAGGAAGAAGTTGATGCCAGTGAGCAACACGCCTAGGATTCTCGTCATTGACGATGAGGAGGTCGTGCTCGACTCTTGTGCCCAGATCCTGGAGGGCGGTGAGTACCAGATGGCGACCGCCACGGACGGCGCATCCGGCCTCCGATTGGTCGGAGAATTCGCGCCGGATCTGGTGTTTGTCGACTTGAGGATGCCGGGGTTGTCGGGCTTTGAGGTCCTGGATCAAATTCGTAAACGGGATCCGGCCGTCGTGACCATCGTCATCACGGGCTACGCGACCGTGAGCTCGGCTGTGGAGGCGATGAAGAGCGGGGCATACGACTTTCTTCCCAAGCCCTTCACTCCCGACGAATTCCGCTTGATCACCAAGAGGGGCGTGGAGAAACGGAAGCTGCTACTGGAAACCATGGCCCTGAGACGGGAGAAGGAACTCCTCAAGGAACACTTCGCGGCAATCGTTTCTCACGAGCTGAAGTCCCCGCTTGGGGCAGTGCAGCAGAATCTGTATGCCCTGACGCTGGAGCTGTCTGGCACGCTCACGGAGAATCAAGAGAAGCGACTCGAGCGCATGAAAGCATCGATCGACGCGCTTCTCAAGCTTGTTCATACTTGGTTGCGAGCATATTCGACCGACATCGAGGGAATCCGTGAGCACTTCAGGTCCACGTCGATCAACTCGGTAGTTGCCAAAGCCTTGGAGAGCGTTCAGCCGCATGCCACAAGGAAGGATGTTGAGATCGAGGCCAAGTTGGCTGACCCGGACACCACCGTTCACGGGGACGAGGGCACTCTCGTGGAGGCGCTCGTCAACCTCCTCAGCAACGCTGTCAAGTACTCTCGCCTCGGAAGTCGGGTGAGCGTTCTGGTCGAGGCCCGAGCCGACACTGTGCTGGTCTCCGTTGCCGACACGGGCCTGGGGATTGATCAGGACGATCTCCCTTATGTCTTCTCCGGGCTGCGCGCCGGACGCCCCGGCGTGGAGAGCGAGACAGGGGCAGGTCTGGGGCTGGCGATTACTCGCCAGATCGTCCAGGCCCACCAGGGCTCCATCTCGGTCGAAAGCGAACTTGGCAAGGGGAGCACCTTCACCATTTGCCTGCCGCTTCTGCCAACCCAGGGGGATGATCCGGCCATTCCAGGCAAGCCGGCGGAAGAGGAATCCCAAAAGGAGGCACTCGAATGAGTCCACGAGAGAGGTTTCTGGTCATCGACGACGATCCTGACTTTGTGGACGGAATAAGGTCCATTCTCGTCGGCGCCGGCTATGAGGTCGACGCGGCGTACAACCCGAAGGACGGATTACGGGCACTGCAGACGAAGGGTTACGACCTTCTCCTGCTGGACATCATGATGGGCCGCGGCGCTGAGGGCGTCATGATCGCACGCAAGATTCGCAAGGACCCGAAGCTCAGAGAAATGCCAGTGCTCATCATCACCGGCATTCGAGAA
>CAYOXJ010000270.1:0-1585 GCA_964407905.1 uncultured Thermoplasmata archaeon | reverse complement strand
TTCTGCTATTGACATGGGGCGCGGGAAGGTAAGTAGTGTGTAGCGAAAGATCGCCCCGGCCTTGCCTGGGCTCTTCATGTGCTGAGGGTTCTTGACGCCTTCAGAGAGTGGAGAGGAAGCCTGACATGAAGTTGTGGGGTTTTGGGAAGACGAGCGTAGCTATAACGATTCTCCTTGGTTCCGCTCTGCTCGTGGCAGTAGCGGGGTGGGTGGGGGACATGCTGGCAGAGGCGAGCATGAGCTCTCTGAATGAGAAGTCTCTTGAGTATTTCGCCGAGTTCCAAGAGGTTGGATACCGGAAACCGGCCTACCATAGAGACATGCAGGGAGGCGAGGCATGGGATATGTATGCCAGAGCTCTGGCTCTTCTGGAGATGTCGGACAAGAGGGGAATCAGCTTGGTCACCGGAGACTTCCTGTCCGGCCTGGCCGACGACAGTGCGAGGGTAGCGTTGATATTGGCCGAGACTGATTCCGTGATTGCCTGCATCAAGCAGGGTGTCCGCGCTCAGAGATCGACTGGACCCCTGAACTATGCTGAGGGCCACATGGCTCAACTCCCCGAGTTCATGGGCCTCAGAACCGCATCCATGCTCCTGGCTTGCAGAGCTCGTCTCGTCCTGGGTGAGGACCCGGGGTCTGCTACAGAGGACATGATTGACGGAGCGATTTTCGCTCAGGACCTAGCGGGAGGTGATCTGACACTCCTTGGGCATTTCACAGGGTTGGTCTGCTTGAACATCTCAACCAATGAGATCCACCGGGCACTCGGCAGGTTTGCGTTGGAGGACCGAGAGCTCGAGAGAATCGCCTGGTCAATGAACACTCTAGCGAACTCCTGGCCTCCTCTTTCTGGCGACCTGGACGGTGAATGGCGAATGACAGCCATCTCCCTCAGCAAGTATGGGGAGAGAGCCACGGAGACGCTTGACCGGTTTGCCTACTGGTGGGTTACGCACCTCCTTTCCTGGCGTTCCTTCTTCTCCTATCGAAGATCCCAGTTGGGCGCACTGGATTCTTACAGGGTGATCGCGCAAGATCTGGCTGACGCCGAGGCCCGGGGTTGGGGTGCTGTCGATTCAGCTGTAAGGATTTGGGAGCAAAGACTGCGTGAGGGCGACTGGGTCGCACATGTGTTGACGCCGTGCGTGTTGGGTATGCCTGGAGTATCATCTCAGTACAGGAGGCGGTTCGAGGGAATCGCCAAGGTAAGACTCGCCGGAACGGGCGCACTGCTTGAACTCCACTTCCTGAGAAACGGACGCTGGCCGGAGGATCTAACTTGTGTCAGGCAGGAAGGCTCGGAGGACCTGCTTGTCGATCCGATGACGGGAGGCCTTCTCAGGTACATGGTCTATCCTGGGGCAGATTCGGTCGCTGTCCATTCCGCCGGCGCCAACATGGTCGATGACGGAGGTGTACGAACATCCGAGTGTGAGAAGAACATGGACATAGTCCTCGTTCTTCGCCGCCCTCAGCGGTCCTGACCGGGCAGATTGACGGATCCGTCGTGGGTTGCAGGTGTTGGCGGCGGGAATATGGGAAGCATCTCGACAGAGTCACATGAAATTGCCACTCAAGATCA
>CAYOXJ010000269.1:0-1593 GCA_964407905.1 uncultured Thermoplasmata archaeon | reverse complement strand
CCCGGGGTCACAGGCTTCTCCGGCACGGCCAGCACGGGGGTGATTCCGTCCGAATAGCCAATATCGAAGAGCATTCCCTCCGAGGTTCTGCCCATCATCGTCTTTAGCTCTAGATTGACGAGGAACAGTGCCTGTTTCCCTTCTATCTCCTTCGGATTGGTGCGTTCCTTCTTCATGCTAACAAGTATGCTTCGCATTCGGTCCCCAAAATTGACCGTGAGCTCGACAAGTCTGTCGGAACCTTCAACGTTCTCCACGAGTTTGATCGTGCCGACTCGCACATCTATTCTCTCAAGCAGGCTCAGTTGAACAGTTGCCTTGACTGGCGCGACTTTGAATTCGTTCATCTTTCTCCTCTCGCACGCGACATGAACGCCCAAAACCTTGAAGAACCCTTCCATAATCCGGTTCCTTGAGGATTTACCTCAGGCAATGGGCGGTATTTGATGGAACCATGGTTTATGCTTTCCATGACAGTCGCTCTCTTCTGGGGCTCGAGTGGAATTTTCGCGAAGTACAGTACCCACAAAATTGGCGTCGCAGGAGTCGCGTTGTTGATAGCTATTGTCGAGGGGATAATGTACTCCATCGCGTTCTATTTCCTCCGAGACGAGCATGTCTCGATCAGCGTTGCTGACGGTGTCCTCGCAACCAGCTCATGCATCATCGGCATCTCGGGGTATCTCTGTTACTTTGAATCGATCGTCGACGGCCAAGTCGCCATCGCGGGAACCATCTCAGCTGCATACCCAGCGCTCACGGTCATAGGCGCCGTCATACTCCTTTCGGAGTCTCTGACATCCGTTCAGACGGTTGGCGTGGTTGCCATAATCGTTTGCGTGATCGCCCTATCCTATGAACCTGACCCGAACGCGAAGCACGCGATGCCTAGGCGCGCCCTGTTCTTCTCCTTCATGGCATTCGGCCTCTGGGGTGTATGGAGCCTGACCTGCAAGAGAGCAGTCGACGAGGTTGGGGCAGGGAACCTATTTGGGTTCTACATAATCTCCTCCCTGACGGCGCCTGTTCTTTACGCCTGGGTCAGGAAGATACGCCCTGCCGGGATGAGACAGGACGGTCCGACGAGAATCGCGTGGGCATTCGGCGCAATCGCGCTTGCACTCAACGTGCTCGGGGCATTCGCGTTCACATATGCTCTTGAGGCGGGCACCGCATCGCTGGTGGTTCCAATCTCGAGCGCATATCCTCTGGTCACGATCGTTCTAGCGGTCGCCATTCTGAAGGAGAGGCTCGACCTGCTCCATGTCCTCGCGCTGTGTGGTGTTGTGGCGGGCCTGGTCATCATCGGGATCACCGTGTAGCCCTGCCGGGCAAACACAGATATATGGACTAGGCTTTCTAACGGCCCGGGCCTGTAGTGTAGCCTGGATATCACTGAGGCCTCCGGTGCGCACGATTGCGTGGAGAGAGCCTCAAACTCGGGTTCGAAAGGGACGAAGACAGCCCCGAAACTCCCGACAGGCCCGCTATCCATTCCCATCACCCTATTATACTGGACCATTGTTTCACACACGATGCATCTGAGCGCCCCGGAAGAACGGATCCTGGCCGGTGAGGAGGGTCCGGGCAGAC
>CAYOXJ010000268.1:0-1593 GCA_964407905.1 uncultured Thermoplasmata archaeon | reverse complement strand
ATCTCATTGAAAATAAATGCTATCCATGCAAGGACAAGGCAACATCAACTTCCGGCGGTCTCTCTCGGCGGCCTCCTCTTCGCCGTGGTCTCCAGCCTCTTGCCCTCGTCGCAGAGACATCTCACGGCCTTTGCGGCCCTCATGGCGGACGAATAAACCGGTATGTTCTTCACTCTGAGCTCCTGGACGACCTCGTCGATCTCTGGGCCTCCAACCCAGCACGCTACGATCGGCTTCCTCAGGTTGCGCTTCTCCTCGACGAGCTTGATCACAGCACCGACATACTCCCGCGGTCTGGCGATGCCTGCGTGAACGCAAGTCATGATGAGCGCGTCGACGTTAGGATCGGACAGCATGATGCTCCCAGTTGCGTAGTATCTATGAAATCTCGCGTCGCCAGTGACGTCGAGCGGGTTCCTGCCAGATGTTATCGATGGCAGGTGAGGCCGCAGCGCATCTGCGGTCTTCTTGGATATGTTCGGGACTTTGAGTCCGATTGATTCGCACCAGTCAGCTATCATTATCCCCGCTCCTCCGCCGTTCGAGATTATCCCGATTCTGTTCCCTGGGGCAGCTGGCTGATAGGCCAACGCACGAGCGAAGTCGAAGAGTTCGATGACATCATAGGCACGCTGGATGTGCACCTGCCTGAACGCTGAATCATAGACCGCATCTGACCCGCTGAGCGATCCGGTGTGAGTGGAAGCTGCTGCAGAGCCAGCCGGTGTCCTCCCGGCTTTGATCGCGACGATGGGCTTCCTGCATCTCCGAGCGGCATCGAGGAATTTCTTTCCGTCCTTGATGCCCTCGATGTACATCGCGATCACCTTGGTCGCCGGGTCCTTGTCTAAGTAGTCTATCAGATCGGCATCGTCGATGTCCGCCTTGTTTCCAACGCTTATGACCCGGGATAGCCCGATGTGCTCGCCGTTTGCATAATAGATCATGCCGATGCAGAGCGCCCCGCTCTGGCTGATCAATGCAATCTCGCCTGGCATTGGCATGCCGAACACAAATGCGGCGTCGAGGCTGTCGATCGGATCCTTGTAGCCCAGGGTGTTCGGCCCGATCAGCCTGATCCCGCCCTTTCGGGCTATCTGAAGAACCTCGTCCTCGAGCTCTTTGCCCTGTTCTCCTGTCTCGGCGAATCCCGACGAAATCACGATTGCCCCTTTCACCTTTTTCTTGGCGCACTCGGTCATGACCTTGGGCACGAATTCCGCAGGCACGGCGATCACGGCGAGGTCTATGTCCTCCTTCACAGCAACGACGCTTGGCTGGGCTTTCAGGCCCATGATCTGAGGCGCCTCTGGATTGATCGGGAACACCTTGCCCGTGTATCCTTGGACCAATATGTTCTGAAGAATCTCGTAGCCAATCTTCGAAGGACTTCTCGAGGCTCCGATGACAGCGATGGACTTGGGCGAGAATATGGGTTTGAGATCCTCGACGACTCCCATCGTGTTTCACTTGCATGCGCTGAAGAGGTCTCTGCTCGCTTAAGCCTTTCCGAGCAGGGGCATTGACACCGTCACTTCCTCGAATATCGAGCGAGAGTCCGCAGCGCATACAGTGTGATCCATTGATCCCTCT
>CAYOXJ010000267.1:0-1594 GCA_964407905.1 uncultured Thermoplasmata archaeon | reverse complement strand
GTTACACCTCTCCTCTTCCTTCAAAAGAGCGTGTTGCCAAAATGGCAAGCGTAATTCCGTTATGCTGATTATAACTCTTTTCATTGTCGTGCCGTTCAACTTCGCAATATTGCTATCGACCTTGCCAAGCACGATGGCACTAATGCGAATACAATATCTTTATTTGAATTTCGCCAATTACCCTATGCATGTGGAAGTTCCTCGAATCTGAGATGCTAGTCATAATCGGCTTGACCGAGAACGCGAACAGGACGGACGCCGAGATAGCGGATATGTACTATCTGAAGAAAGGCACTGTGGCATCGGTTCGGAGGAGACTGCTGGATGCGGGCGCGATCCACTACGTCAATGTTCCTGCTTTCAACAAGCTGGGCTGTGAGATGCTCGCCTGCCATATCGGATCGACAGAACCCTCAGTGAGTTCCGACATCAAGGCAAACCACTACATGGAGTTCTGCAACAGAGCTCCCCAGATCTTCCATGCGCTCATCGGCGGCAGCTCTCTTGTGATGTACTCTGCGCTGAGGAATGCGACGGAATTCGAGTCTCTGGTCCAGACACACAACAAGTTTTTCACGGGGTCGAAGAGGTCGTCCAAGGCAAAGCTCGTCAGCACCGTGTTCCCGTATTCGCTTTCCAAGGGGACATATGTGCCCAGCTTCGCGCCCATCGTGCATGATTACTTCGGGCTCGATGTTCCTGCGCCCAAGCCGCCCTCCCCCGTCTCCGCAAGCGTCGAAACTCCGGACTTGACAGATACGGAGAAGCAGACTCTGTGCGCGCTGATCGAGAACTCTCGTGCCTCCGACCGCGAGACAGCTGCCGGCGTCGACCTGTCCAGACAAGCGATTACGAGGATACGCAACAAACTGATAGACGAAGGATACATGTCCACTGTGTGCATTCCTCGCCTGTACAAGTGGGGCTTCGAGATATATGCAGTCGCCCATCCCAGGTTCAACATGGAGGTGGGCTGGGAGAGGAGGCTGAGGAGCAAGCCTAGGCAGACCGTGGATCTGTCCTTCCTCACTCTGTCAAAGCCAGACGAGGCTGTCGGCAACTACAACCTGGCGAAGTTCACGGACTACTCAGAGCACCTCGAGAGCGTCCTCGCGTGGTATCACAAGATAGGAGCGTTCGAGGAGAAGCCCGAGATCGTCCTCTTCTCGCTCGAGAGGTCCACGGAGCTCAGGGCTTTCGACTATGCTCCGGCGGTGAGGAACCTTCTCTTCGGATAGAGCTTCCATGAACCATTCCAACGGCAAGTTGTATATACAATCCAGTCAATTCCTGCGTGTGGTGGGAGAATGAGAATCACACCTCAAATGGCCGGCAGATGGGTGAAAGCAGCGTTTCTCGCGATTCTGGGCGTTGTGCTGCTTCTGTACACGGACAGGTTCGTGGACGACCTCGAGAGGGAGCTCAGCGAGGATTTCGAAGTCGCATTCACTGCCACTTGGGACCTGCTCAGGATTCTGATGTGGATACTCGTGGCATGGCTGTTCGTTGACGCCGCTCTTACCATTGCGTTGAGCTTCACGGAGCAGCGCTACACGATCTGGGATGTCATTCAGAGGCTCGAAGCGATTGAGAA
>CAYOXJ010000266.1:0-1619 GCA_964407905.1 uncultured Thermoplasmata archaeon | reverse complement strand
GACAACGACCTCGGTGTGCTCAGGAACGGACGACAGAGCTACGACGGTTCAGCGCGTTGAAGAGGCGGCAGCCAACATGCGCTGGGTTTCGGACCACATGCAGGCACTGAGAAGAAAGTACCTCAACAAGTTCGTTGCGGTGCACGAAGGACGAGTTGTCGCTGTCGCCGATGATCAGGACGAGGTGTTCAAGAAACTCAAGAAGGCAAGGGGGCTCGACATCGGCGTCATAGCCGTCGAGTACATTGCTGAAGAAGGGACGACCTGGGTTTTGTGATTGGGGTGGGTTCCTGGCACTTGCCCGAATCGAGAAGCTAGAGGGATTTGGCAATGCCCCATTTGCGCATGGTTATGTGGCACTGCCGGACAGGGGCCTCGGGACTCCAGTCATGTTCATGGTCGATACCGGCAACAGTAGGACGGCGATTGGAGAAAGGGACGTCGTCAAGCTTGGGCTGGACCCATACGACCTGCCCGCTCCCAAGACTTCGACACTCGGAGTTGGAGGCAGAGGAAACGTGAGAGTTCTGGGAGGGCCCGTGGTCGTCTCGCTGGTGGACACCGACAACCGCTTCCATGAGGTCAGATTCGAAAACCTGAGTGTCCTCATGAACCTGCGGGAGACTCTGAGGATTCATGGGAGGGAGAAGAGGATCCGGTTTCCGTATCCGGCGCTTCTTGGCAGAGACTATCTGTCAGAGCTTGGCTGCTCGCTGCGATTCAACTTCAAGACGTGGGACATGTGGGTCGAGATCTGACGCACCCGGATTCGCGAGACGCGGATAAGGGCAGACCATGTGGGTTCAGCCCAGGCAAGCCCGGATGCAGATCGCGGACGTTCGGGCCCCGAGAGCCAAGCGAGAGGATTGCCGAGGTCGTCAACAGCTTCTTGTTCTCTCGGTAGACCTACATCTGCCGAAAACCCTGATATAGCACGATGCATGCTGCATGTAGTGGAAGAAGCGATATGCCCAATAGGTCGTCGAGCAAGGAGGTGAACATGGTGTCCTCTGCCAAGTTCAATGAAAAGGACTGGGGGATGAGCCTGGAGGCTCTGAGAAGGAGCCTTGAGGCGGCCAGCGACGACCTGATGTGGTTCTATGACAACCTCGCATCGCTCCGCAAAAGGTATCTCAACAGATGGGTGGCCGTCAAGGACAAGAGAATCGTCATGAGCGATCTCGATCATGAACGACTCCTCTTGCGTCTGAGCAAGCAGAAGATGGAGCCCCCTCGCCCAAGAGTGTTCTTCGTCGAGCCTGAAGAAGTCATCCACGTCTACTAGGCAGTGCATGACTTGTCCCTGAGAATTCCGCTTCTTGTTCCCCGCACAGGCCATCCCTATGTGCCCGTGGTGATCCGTTGGAAGGAAGCTGGAACGGCCATCGAATCGGCCTTTGTTGTCGACACAGGCGCACCTGACCTGCTGCTTTCACAGCATGATGCTGAGTCGCTCGGAGCGCGCTTGACTGAGTTGCCGCTGTCAAGGAGGACGCTTTCAGGTTTGGGCGGGTGCGCAAGGGCGTTCGAGATGCGCGATCTGGAATTCGTGTTCTTCTCCGAGGATGGTCAGCCAGCACTGTTCCGCCGCGGCCTGGTCAATGTTGCAGAGAATCCAA
>CAYOXJ010000265.1:0-1628 GCA_964407905.1 uncultured Thermoplasmata archaeon | reverse complement strand
ATCCCGGATGCCGTCAGTCACGGTAGAAGCGCTCAAGAAGCTCGGTTGAGCACAATTCCATCAACAAGACAACCTTTATTAGACAGACCCTGGGTTGTACCCAGCTGGTGAATGGCCATGGCTTGGATCAGGACGCCAACGAAGGGTGAGGCCAAGGGCAAGACTAAGAAGGTTTACGACCGGATAATGAAGGAGAGAGGGCACCTGGCGAACATATTCCAGGCTCAGGGGCTCGAGCCGGACGCGCTGGAGGACCACCTGTCGCTGTACGTTCACTTGATGATCGACGCGGGACCGCTCTGCCGTGAGGAGAGGGAGATGATCGCTGTGGTCGTCTCTGCAGCGAACAGGTGCGCATATGGGGCGATACACCATTCCGAGGCACTCGAGACGGTCGAGAAGGACCCTAAGGCATTGTACAGACTGCTGAAGGAGTTCACGGCAAGGAAGGAGAGCCCTAGGGAGAAGGCTTTGCTGGCATATGCCGCGAAGCTCACCCTAGCCCCGAAGGACATCACGGAAGAGGACATCAAGGACCTGAGAGACGCGGGACTGGCCGATGAGGAGATACTGCGGGCGAACCTCATCGCGAGCTACTTCAACTTCTCGAACAGGATCGCTCTCGGGCTCGGAGTCGAGCTCGAGGAGGGCAAGGCCAGGACTTACAAGTACTAGCAGACGGGAGTGTCCGGGTCATGATTGCTTTCGAACAGAAGACTACATCCCTCAGGGAAGGGGAGGTGGCAATCATTGGCGTGCCGCTTGATGAGAACTCCTCGTTCCTGAGAGGGGCCGCTCTGGCACCACCTCTCATCCGAGAGGCACTTCGCTCAAGGTCGTCCAACATGTCAACAGAGCTCGGAATCGACCTGGGCACGGAGAAAGGCTGGACAGACCTGGGAGATCTCGAGTTGCCAGCCGGCCAGGAGGCGCTCGAGAAGATAGACGTCTCGATTTCAAGCATCCTCGCACGAGGGGGTCGACCGCTCACGCTGGGCGGAGACCATTCGATCACCTATCCGATACTGAAGGCGTTTGGGAGGAATTACAGACCGCTCACGATTCTCCAGATCGACGCGCATCCCGACACATACGATGAGTACGAAGGCAACCGATACTCCCACGCATGTCCTTTCGCCAGAATAATGGAAGAGGGGTTGGCGACGCGCCTTGTGCAGGTCGGGGTGCGATCGCTCACGCCGTGCCAGCGCCAGCAGAACGAGCGCTTCGGCATCACCGCGATTGAGATGAAAGACTGGCCATCAGAGAGGATTCCTGAACTCGAAGAACCAGTGTATCTTTCCCTCGACCTCGATGGCGTGGACCCTGCGTTCGCGCCTGGAGTGTCTCATCGAGAACCCGGCGGTCTAACGACCCGGGACGTGCTCCGGATCATCCATGCTCTTCCCCCGCACCTCGTCGGTGCCGATATAGTCGAGTTCAATCCGAGCCGTGACACCGTCGGCGTGACGGCTATGGTTGCGGCCAAGTTCTGCAAAGAGCTCATCGGGCGGATGATGACGACGCCTGCACAGAAACTCTAATATGCCCAGGGGTGTTATGACCAAAACCGAGGGCCCGTAGCTTAGTCCGGCGGAGCGATTGGCTCATAACCAGTTGGTCATCGG
>CAYOXJ010000264.1:0-1643 GCA_964407905.1 uncultured Thermoplasmata archaeon | reverse complement strand
GCCTGCACACTTCGACGACGGGAATTGACGGAAGTCATATAATGCATTATAGTCAGCGGAGGGAGCTGTCGGAGGTTTGAGCTGGCCCGCCCATCAGGCCACTGGCCTGTCGCGAAGCGCGGGGCGAGAGGTTTGATATACGGCAATCCGCTTCCGAATCGAGCGACCTCACTCCGGAGCAACTGATATGGGAGAGGGCCCCAGAGAGCCGTTCAGAATCCACCTGGAGATCAGAGACACGCCGTACGACCTCCTCATATGCATGATCCTCGCAGTTATGCTCATAGCCCTGGTGGTCCTCTGGCCGGACAGCTTGGTGCGACAGGTCCTCGGCCTCGTGTTCGTGCTATTCTTGCCTGGGTATGCGGCTACGGCCGCCCTGTTTCCCGAGAACGAGCAGATAGATGGCATCGAGAGGGTTGCTCTGAGCTTTGGCCTCAGCATCGCGATCGTTCCGCTGATCGGCCTTGCGCTCAACTTCACGCCATGGGGCATCAGGCTCAACCCGATCCTTGGCTGGGTGGGCTCGTTCATAATCAGCGTATCGCTCCTCGCGTGGTACAGGCGGGTGAGGCTGCCCTCGGACGAGAGGTTCGCCATCGTGGTCGACTTCAAGATGGACTTCCGAGGCATGCCCCTTGTGGACAAGCTGCTCACAATCGGCATTGTCGTGATGCTCATCGCGTCGGTCGCAGTGCTCGCTTGGGCCATCACGACACCCAGGGTTGGCGAGAGGTTCACGCAGCTAGCGATACTCGGCCCCGGGGGCATGGCCACGGACTACCCGAGAAACATGACAGTTGGCGAGAACAAGACCGTGCTCTTGTCCGTGAAATCCTTCGAGCACAGGCCGACGAACTACACGATTGTGATCGTGCTCACGAACCAGACGAACTACAACTTCACGGTCGAGGAGGACTCGATAGCCTGGACGCAGACGCACTCGCTCTCGCCGTACGGAGGGATCGCGCAGGACTTCTCCCTTGAGCACCTCGAGTACTATAACCAGACCTTCAACTTCAGCGTCACCGATCCTGGCACTTGGAAGCTACAGTTCCTGTTGTACACTGAAGGCCAGCCTCTCACGCAGGACTCTTATCGCGAGGTCCACCTGTGGCTGAACGTGACGGCATAGAGGCCGGTCGGACCAGCTGTTCTTCAATGCCCATCTTCGTACACTTGGGGTTAAATACATATGTCATTCTGGCCCTCTGGTCAATGCTGAGGTCCTGAGGAGATGAACAGCAAGAAGATCGCGATCATTGGCGGAGGCAACATGGGCCTCGCTCTCGCGCGGGGGATTCTCAAGACCAAGTGGGCGAACCCCGAGCGCATAATGATAGCTGAGCCGCTGAAAGAGAAGCTCGAACAAGCGAAAGGAATAGCGCAAGGCATCAAAGGATCGCACTCGAACCTCGAAGCAGCTACTTGGGCCGACGTCATCCTGCTCTCTGTCAAGCCTCAGATCATGGCCCATGTGCTCGAGGAGATCAAGCCTTCGATCAAGGAGTCCAAGCTTGTGATCTCCGTCGCCGCTGGCATCACGACTGGGTTCATCGAAAAGAAGCTCGGAGGAAACGTGCCCGTTGTCAGGGCGATGCCGAACATCGCGGCAGTGGTGAGAGAGGCCGCGACCGCAATCT
>CAYOXJ010000263.1:0-1655 GCA_964407905.1 uncultured Thermoplasmata archaeon | reverse complement strand
TTGTCCAGAGCCGGTGTTCAGAACCCGAGAGGAGATATCCTCAGTCCCGATCGGGCAGGTCCTGGAGGTCCTGGCAGACGACCCTGCCTCCGAGTCCGACATCAGAAGCTGGGCGAAGCATGCTGGGCAAGAGCTCCTATCGGTTGAAAGGGTGGGAAACGGATTCAGATTCTTGATAAAAAGGCTCACTTGACAGAGGTGAAAGGTTTGGCAAAGAAGATCTTGTACGTGCAGACATCGGGGACAGACACCCCGGAGAGGCTGTACGCGCCGTTCATTCTGGCGGCGACGGCCAGGGCGATGGGGATAGATGCCACACTCTATTTCCTGGGGAAGGGCGTGACCGCAGTGATGCGAGGCAACGCCGAGAAGATACAGCTGGGGAGCTTCCCGACGGTCAAGCAGGTCATGGATCAGGCGGCTCAGGCGGGCGTCAAGATGCTCGTCTGTGGCCAGAGCTGCAAGATGCTCGGCCTCGAGGGGAAGCCCGAGGAGTTCGAGGACCCGGCCAAGGTCGTCGGGGCCGCGACGCTCAACGACCTCGTGCTGGACCACGATGCGGTGCTAACCTTTTAGGTCAGCTCAGCGTTAGTCTCCAGACGGGGGATACGAGATGTCCTTTCAGGCGAGCGGAGCTAAGCGAAGAGTGTACATGGACTACGGCGCCGCAGCTCCCGTGGATGAGCGAGTCCTCGCTGCGATGGCGCCGTTCTACTCGGAGAAGTTCGGAAACCCGTCCTCGCTTCACAGCGCTGGTCGAGAGCCCAGGAAGGCCTTGGAGGAGGCGAGGGCAAAGGTGGCGAGCCTCGTCAACGCCAAGCGCAAAGAGGAGATCATCTTCACGTCCGGTGGGACGGAGTCGAACAACCTCGGCATCAAGGGCGTCGCGATGAGGATGAAGGGAGAGGGGAAGCACATAGTGACTTCCGCGATCGAGCACATCTCAGTTCTCAACATCATGAAATCCCTCGAGAAGAGCGGCTTCGAAGCGACCCTCGTGAACCCGACTGCGGACGGATTCGTGGACATGGCGGAGCTCGAGAGCGCGATAAGAAAGGACACTGTCCTCGTCTCGGTCATGTACGCCAACAACGAGATAGGGACTCCGCCCGCCCCGTAAGGCACTGCAAAATTGTGCCCCATCCGGCAATCGGTTATCGAATCAATATCACCGCCCGAAGTGGCAACAACCGCCAATCGAACGTGCGGCACTGCTGCCATCTCCGGAAAGCCGCTGTATTCATCGGTAACCAGATTACCATCCGAATCCAGGTAGATATAGATATGCTCTTTATTGTCTGCCAGTGTATTGCCTGAAGAGCCGGCGTAACTGACAAGCCCATTGCCGAGCCAGAACTTGCCTTCTTTTACGCCGATGTCCAAACCACCTTCGTTGTAAACCCGCAGGTCATTAGCTCTCTTGGAAGCAAGAAGCAGGCGATAAAGCAGCCTGCGAAACTGCACGTAATAAGGTGACAGTCCCGTCGGTATGTACTCCACGCCCGTCTCAACGTCCGACTGAATATTCAGCAACTCATTATCAGATGGATATACCTCAGCCATAATGTCCTCCTATGGATTTCTACTGCCTTGAAAGATTGTTTGCCCAAAATCTGTCCCCATAATCCTAATCACTACCGGATATCTTCAATACC
>CAYOXJ010000262.1:0-1661 GCA_964407905.1 uncultured Thermoplasmata archaeon | reverse complement strand
GCGATCTACGTCATGTACGACAACGAGGCATATATGAACACTGGCATTCAGAGAAGCGGCTCGACCCCCTGGGGCGCGTGGACCACCACAACTCCCATCGGCACCAATCACGGGTTCAAGCATGAGCCAAAGAAGGACATCATGGCGATCATGCAGGCCCACAGGATACCATATGCCGCCACGGTGTCAATTGCGCACCCAGAGGATTTCATCAAGAAGGCTGAGAGAGCAAGGGCCACAAAGGGCTTCAGATTCATCCATGCGCTCTCGCCTTGCCCGCCAGGCTGGAGGATGAATCCTAGGAGCACCATCGAGGTTGCGAGGCTCGCCGTTGACACTCACATGTTCCCCCTGTACGAGATAGAAAACGGCAGGGTCCGCATAACGAAGAAGGGCAAGGGGCTCCCTGTGTCGGAATATCTGAAGCTCCAAGGCCGGTTTGCTCATCTAACAGAGCAGGAGGTTGCGGCGATTCAGATGGCAGTTGACGAGTCATGGAAGATGCTCCTCGCAAAGGAGTCTTCTGGGACCTGATCATTGCTCATTGCACCCTCATGAGCTTCTTTCTCTTGTACCCAGTGATCACCTTGATGGAGCCTCTGAACTCTCTGTCCAGATCAAGGTCTCCGGTATCCACTCTGAGGATTGGGGTGTCCCTGAGCTTGGACGGCGTCGCCACAACAATGACATTCTCAACGCCCACTCTTCTGATAATATCGGGAGAGATCTGTTGGTTGCCTCTGCCAAAGAAGAAACCTTGCGCTCCGATGGGCGTAACGATGATCTTTGCCTTCTTGGCTGTGCTTAGCAATCGTGCCAAATCTCTTGCCGTCGCATCCGCAAGGCATGTCCTCCCCTCACTGTAAACGTCAACGCCAAGGACTGTCTTCTCGCAACCCAATGCCTCTGCAATCTTCGCAGTCGTGCTGCCAGGCCCGATGACGTATGTCACTCCGAGCTCCATCGTATCCGCCAGGTACTGCCCTATCTCTGCTGCTTCGTCGTCCGCGCCTCCGGAGTGATAGGAAGCCTTTCCAGGCTGCATACGAAGTGCGTCGTCCGGCACTCTAGCAATCCCATATAACCTTGCTTTGAGCACGCCCTTTCGGTAACTCTCCTCATCGATGTCCATCACCTCCGCATCCTTCGTGTTCTGTGCCCGGGCGAACTCTTCGAGCAGGTCGCGGACCTGCTCTGGTGTCTGCGCGAAAACAGCAGAATGCATCTTCACACCAGCGGGGATTCCGACAATGGGCACCTTCTGGTCCACTGCCTCGAGGATGTCTCTCGCAGTGCCGTCACCTCCTGCGAAGACAATCAGCTCGGCCCCTTTGTTCACAAAAGCCTTGGCTGCTAGGACGGTGTCCTTACTGGAAGACGGTCTTGCGGGCGTGAACACGATCTCAGAGGGAATGCCAACGGCATCGAGTTCTTCCTTGCCCATTTCGCCTGCGCATGTGACGATCTCAAGGGCAAGCCGTTTCGACCTCACTTCTGCGAGAGCTGCCTCGGCTCTGCCAGGCGAGGTCTTCTTCGCACCCCTTTCAAGAGCCTCCTTCTGGATCTCCCATCCATCGGTGCCCTTGAGGCCGACGGCTCCTCCCATACCTGCGATGGGATTGACAATCAAGCCAAATTTGATAACCTTGGTCACCTTCGTT
>CAYOXJ010000261.1:0-1690 GCA_964407905.1 uncultured Thermoplasmata archaeon | reverse complement strand
CTCCGAAGAGGAGGCCCGCCGCGTCTTTATCAGTCTTGATAATCCAGGGTTTCCCTATTATATACGTATCAAACACATGTTTCAGACGCCTATCAGTCTCTTGACTGGAGAGGTTCAAGATGGGGAAGCTGGACTCTTCTGACTACATCATAATCCCCGAACTTTCGGGAGAACGCAAGGGCGGAACGCGAGAGGTTCCGGACAGCATCGAGCTGAGCACTAGGCTCAAGGAGCTGATCGATGCGAGGCTCGAGGGCAGGCCCCTCAGGGAGGTCGTGGCAAAGAGTCTGTCAGCGATCGCGGATCTCTATGGCCTGTCGGGAATGGTCTTCTCGGTCACAGCAGAGGACATCAAACCGACCTTCCGATGGGCGACCTATGGCTACCCGGAGGACAAGGCGAAGGCCCTGATCGAGAACCTCGGAGCTGAGTATCATCCGAAGTACCTGACTTCTGAGATCTTGTCGGATAGATTTCGGATCTCGAAGAACGCCTACTACGTCAACGCGGAGGAGTGGCTGAAGCTCTCCGATGCCGATCCGTGGTGCGATCACCCGGCATACTACAGAAACCCCGAGGATGCGCGTAGTCCTAGGAAGAGCCCGGAGCAGTTTCACGAGAGCGATTTCTACAGCTTCGCCATGAGGGACAATGCCGGTGAGCTCCTCGCCTGGCTCGACATCAACTACTCATATGATGGGAAGCTTCCTAGCAAGGAGACAATCGAGGGTGTGGAGGTGATCACCTCCCTCGTTGGGCTGGCGCTCGAGCAGGAGGTCGAGAGGGCAGAGCGGGAGAAGGCGCCCTCGAAGATGGCCCAGAGAAGCGATCTGCTCGAGGACGTTCTGATGATCGCCTCTGCCATCGTTTCCGAACGTGACCTGAGGAAGCTCTCGGACATGATTCTCGCCTCCGTTTCGTCTCTGTTCGGATTCGGCAAGGTCACCCTGGTTGTGTATGACGAGTCGCTTGGAGCATTCCACTGGGTAGCTCTGTTCGGATATGGTGACGAGGTCGCAAAAGGGGTCGTGCACAGATCGATACCGATGGAGGTCATTCTTGAGGACCTGAGGGAGAGCAGGCGGATTGGCAAGTCAGCATACTTCACTCCGGTTGAAAGCCTGAGCCCAAGCCAAAGAGCACACTTTGTGCGTCCGCGGGGACCTCCTGAGAAGCCTTTCCCTTCCAGGACGAAGGACGAGTTCAGGGACGGCGATTGCCTTGCCTTCTCGCTTCACGATTCCGCTGGTCGGATCGTCGGTGTGTTGTACCCATCGGAGCCAAGGGATGGGAAGCTGCCAGACAAGGACACGATCGAGACGATGGAGATTCTCTCCTCTCTCGCGGAAGTGGCAGTGGAGAACGCGAGGCTGAACATCGAGAGGGAACAGGCGCTCAGGTTGAGCAGCCAGCGCACTGAGCAGCTCTCTCGCATTCTCGATGTGACCTCTGGGATCATGGTGGTGCGCAACCTCGACCAGGTGCTCGATGATCTGCTCAGAACCCTCGCGCAGTTGCTCGGGATCAAGCGCATGGTCCTGGGCATGAAGCACGAAGAGCTCGGAGTCTACAGAATCGAAGGCGCGTATGGCTACTCCGCAAAGGCGGCCGGAGAGATCAAGAAGATCACCTACTCGATAGATGAGGTCCATTCGGTATTGGCTCAGAGCTCTTTGGACGTGCTCGACTC
>CAYOXJ010000260.1:0-1695 GCA_964407905.1 uncultured Thermoplasmata archaeon | reverse complement strand
GAGGCCCCGGAGAGGGAGAGGGCCCCTGAGGAGCTGACCGAAGAGGACAGGAAGGACTGAGCCTCTCACGGACCCTTCTGGAGCCAGCCCAATTTTAAATATCGGCGAACGTTTAGAGAGCACCAGGGAAGGGCGTGTGGCCTAGTCAGGATATGGCACTTGCCTCCTAAGCAAGTGGTCAAGGGTTCGAATCCCTTCACGCCCGCCTCTTGACCCTTCTGAAGCCCATTCGCTCGAAGTCCAAACTTTTAAAATCATCGATGTGGCTGTAGAAGTGATGGCGATGGTCGAACGTTGCGGGAAGGTCCGCAGGCGCATTCAGATCTCATTCGGAGCCGTACTGACGTTGTGCCTCCTTGCCGCCTCATATGCCATGCCTGCAGCAGCCGATCAGGTAGACGTCGAGGTATCGCATACCATCTTCGCGCATGATTACTGGCTCTACACGATGTTCCTAGACGAGGGCCAGAAGGTCGAATACGACCTCTCAGTCTCCAGCGGTTCTGTAGATTTCTACTTCCTTGACAGCGCGCAGCTCTCTCAATTCCTTGCTCACACTGGCGGCTGGGGCTACGATGCATCCATGTCACAGCTCGACTCGAGCTCGGCTCAAAGGAGCGGGACCATCGACACCACGGGGACCTACCACATCGCTGTCGTCAACGAGAACGACTTCGACGTCACTCTTGCGGGCGCTGTCAAGGCGTCATACCCCACCTCTTTCCTCACTATCGCGCTCGTTGTCGGCGTCATTGCTGCTGCGGTCGTTCTGGTGCTAGTCGTTGTGGTATCCCGCCAGAACAGGGCCCTCCAGCGGTCTCTTGAGGCCTACGAGATACCCTTCAGATCTCCTCCGCCTCCCTCGAGGACCATAGCCGCATACACACCCACGAGCCACCAAGCCTACATAGACCACACCGCAAGAAGGTGCAGGACATGCGGAACGCTGCTCGTGCCTGGCGCGACGTTCTGCAAATTCTGCGGCGCACGGGTAGCGCCTTGACCTCCTTATCAGCACGTGAGAACTGCTATCATCGTGCGTTCGCTTCTAGTACGGTGGAGGTAGGCCGATGAGGTACGAAGCCGATACGAGTATGACCGCGCCCAGAGTTCTGAAGAAGGCATTGAAGCACTTCGGAGAGACGGACGCGGGGCTCAAAGTCATCGCGAGTGGCGGTGATTCAATATGCATGGAGGGCACGGATGGGTTCGTATCCATATCCGCGTGCAGGTCCAATGCGAAGGGGAAGAAGACGCACCTGGAGATCGAAACAAGGGAGTACGACAACCAGGTCACTGCCTTCCTGAGATCGCTTTAGGCCAGTGGGAAATCTAGCCAGTCCTTCTCTCGAACTCTGATTCCCACCACAAGGCGTATCTGCGGAGACCTGCTTGCCGGCGAGCGAGTGCCTCGACCGCGAGCTTGTGTGCTAGAGCAGCATGCGCAGTGTTCCACTTCTGTCTGATTCTATCAGGAACGACAAGATAGCTCGGGGAATCATCGATGTACCTCGGCGGCAGCCTTGCGAGCGCGTGCATGTCGCAGGCTCTCTCGCCGCCAGGAACGCTCTTGCTGTTGAACTGAGCAAGATGCATCAGCTCATGGGCGAGAGTCCAATAGGTCGGATATCTCCATCCACCCTTTCGGGCCCTGTGGACATCGACCATCAGCTTCACGAAGCCCTCATTGGACTG
>CAYOXJ010000259.1:0-1704 GCA_964407905.1 uncultured Thermoplasmata archaeon | reverse complement strand
AATGTCACGAGACCTTCCTGTTTGCTCCTCTCGTACCTGTTCGCCGTCGAGAAGGCGATCACTATGTCTCCGCTGGTGGTCTGGGAAGAAGCGCCAGTCACCGCGAGGCCCATTATCGCCCTCTTGGCAACTCGCTTCAACTGTCTCCCATCCAACGGAGCATCCGTGCCGACAACCATCACGACAGAACCCTTCTCCGACCTGTGCTTCTCAGGCGGGCCCAGAAGAGAACCCACCGGGACACCGTCGATCCGCAGTTCGTTCCAGTCACCGTGATTTGTCAGAACCAGAGACCCGATGGTGAACTTCCCAGCCGGTGTCGACACCAGCCTTGATGAGGTGCCTATGCCCCCCTTGAAGTCGTAGCAGGTCATTCCAGTTCCAGCACCGACAGCACCCTCTTGGACGATGCTCCCGGCATTTTCGATGGCTGCGAGGACATGTTCCTCTTTCACGTGCAGCCCGCGCGAATCGTTGAGATGGCTGTCATCACACTCAGATACAATGGGGATGATGGTGTCCCCATCAACTCCCACTCCCTTGTTCTCCCTGAGCATGTACCTGATCACCGCATCACTCACCATGCCCATGGACATCGTGTTCGTGAGCATGATGGGCGTGTCGATGACTCCGAACTCCTCTATCTGGAGAGAGCCAGAAAGGCCGCCGCAGCCGTTGAAGTCGAAGAACGCGGCTCGCACAGGCTTCTCATAGAGGCTCTCGGGGCCCGGGAGTATGGCGGTCACACCTGTTCGAACAGGGCCTGATCCGGGAATGAGTGGCCCAGTTCCCTTCACGATGGTGCAGTGGCCTACTTTCACTCCCATGACGTCGGTGAGCATGTTCTTTGGGCCAGTTGGGAGCTCGCCGAACCAGACGCCCGCCTCTCGGGCCCTTGGCCTGGTCACCTCTTGCCCTCTCCGGACTCGAGCCAGCAGGACACCCAGTGCTCCTGCGACACGAACATCGGCTCAGGCTCCTTCTGCTTGCAGATGTCCATGGCGAAGGGACATCTCGGGTGAAACCTGCACCCTGGAGGTATGTGGGCTGGGTCCGGCCGCTCGCCCTTGAGGATTATCTTGTCAGTCTTCATCCTCGGGTCCGGTTTCGGCACGACCGAGATCAACGCCTTCGTGTACGGGTGCCTCGGACCCTTGATGACCTCTTCCGTGGGCCCGAGCTCGACGATCTTGCCGAGGTACATGATGCCGATCCTGTCGCTGAAGACATAAGCCACGCTCAGGTCGTGTGTGATGAACAGGTATGTGAGACCCTTATTCTCTCTGAGGTCCAGCATCAGCTTGAGGATCTCCGACCTTATTGACACATCGAGCATCGACACGGGCTCGTCTGCGACAAGGAACGAGGGCTCGAGGACGAGCGCGCCTGCGATTCCGACCCTCTGCCGCTGGCCCCCGGACACTTCGTGCGGGTATCTCCACATGAAGTCCTTAGGAGGCCTCAGACCAGCGTCGTCCAGCGCCTTTGTGACCCTCTGCTCTCGCTCCTTCTCGTTCGCACCTAGGCTGTTGACCACCAAGGGCTCCGCGACGATGTCATAGATCGACTGCTTCGGGTTCAATGATTCGTACGGGTCCTGGAATATGATCTGCATCTTCTGCCTGAGCAGCTTCATCTTGTCCTTGGGCAAGCTCCGGACGTCCACTGCCCCAGAGGAGACATCAGAATCGGCCTCCTTCTTCG
>CAYOXJ010000258.1:0-1713 GCA_964407905.1 uncultured Thermoplasmata archaeon | reverse complement strand
ATCGAGGGCCGCAGAGGGGCCAACCCTATCCCCCCTGCTACGACAACGACATCGCATCCTTTGGCTTCCTCAAGAGGCCAGCTGGTTCCGAACGGGCCCCGGATGCCGAGCTCATCGCGTCTGCGAAGTCTCCGCATTGCCTTGGTGACCGTCCCAACGGCACGCGTTGTGTGCACAAGGGTCCTCGGTCTTGCAGGGTCACCGCTGATTGAGATTGGAGCCTCGCCTGCACCGAAAACGTAAAGCATGTTGAACTGGCCGGGAGCGAATGAGACTACTCCCGGCCCGTCTCTTGCTTCCAGCTCAAGCGTGAACGTGTCATAGGTTTCGTCTTGCACTCGCTTGACGCGATATGCGTGCGTGAGCATCGCGTCTGATTTCATTGGAGCCAGCATCTCTCGCTCTTCAAGACCGGGTGGAGTAGACATCGAGAAGCTGCAGCCTTGTTGCCTCAAGGCGTTCGGCGATTATGTTGGAGAAACGCTTCAGGAGTTCATAGCCAAGGTTGTGGTCTTCTTCCGATTTAGTGCGGAGGCACTTTCCGTCCAGAACGATGGCTCGCGTGAGTTCTAGAGCGCGAGCGCCGAAGCGCCAACGGTATGGAGGGATGAGCCATGACCAGCCGAGCACATCGCCGTCTCCTATTGTCTGAATTATGATTGGGCCACGTTCCGCGGCGAATATCTCTACTGCAACTTTGCCCTGACGGATCATGTAGAACTGGTTCGCTTCCTCTCCCTCACGAAACAGGTACTGACCTGTGTTGAAGCGCACATTCGACGCGCATCCGACGAGGAGCTTCAGATGGTTGGTGTCCATGTCTTTCAGAAACGGGTGCTGAGCGAGTAAGGGTTCTAGCGTTTCCATTATCCTACCTCTCTACCGAAATCGTCGGCGCAGTACTTAATTCACTTTCTCGAATGGCTCGCAATTCCTCTGTGATATCGATACCTACTGGGCACCAAGTGATGCAGCGGCCACACCCTACACATCCCGAGACTCCAAACTGGTCGATCCACGTCGCCAGCTTGTGGATCATCCACTGACGGTATCTCGATCTGGGTGAGGAGCGAATGCTGCCTCCGTGAATGTAGGAGAAATCGAGAGTGAAGCATACGTCCATCCTCCTGCGGCGCTCCGCTTGACGGCCAGAAAGGTCAGTATAATCCTCCACGGTTGTGCAGAAACACGTGGGACACACGAAGGCGCAGTTGCCGCAGGTCAGACAGCGCGAAGCCACGTCATCCCAGCGCGGGTTCTCGTAGTTCCTGTACAGCAGCTCCTTGATCCCAGTGGTGTCCATTGTCCTCCACATATGCTCGGAACATTCCTTGACCATCTTGTTCGCATGTTCGATCTCTGCCGGGCGGGCCTCTGTGTGAGGAACCTCCCGAAGGACTCTTGCTCCTAGTTCGGTGCCGACCTCAACTAGGAAGTAGTGTCGATCAGCATCTTGGACTTCAGTCAGCGCCAAGTCAAATCCGGCGGTCGCCTTCGGCCCTGTGCCCATAGAATCGCAAAAACACGTCCCACCCGACTTCGTGCAGTTCGCGGCCACGACAAAGAGACTCTCGCGCGTCGATTTGTACAGCGGATCAAGGTATTGCCCCGCAACGAAGATCCTGTCCTGCACCTGTATGCCGTGGAGATCACATGACCGGACGCCAATGAATGCACACTTTGGGGAGTCTGTACTGCTTCTGGACACCCGAA
>CAYOXJ010000257.1:0-1754 GCA_964407905.1 uncultured Thermoplasmata archaeon | reverse complement strand
GGGTGCTATGCGTCGGCAGTCGTGACAGCCAAAACGGACAGCCCCACTGCAGCAAGATCTGCTGCATGGCAGCAGTGAAGGAGGCAGTACTTCTAAGAGAACTCGTCCCCAATCTTGAGACTTGGATCTTCTACACAGATCTAAGGGCGGCGGGCAAGGGATACGAGGAGTTCTACGCGCGAGCCAAAGAGGATGGGGTCAAATTCGTCAGGGGACGCGTGGCCGAAGTCATGCCCATTAGCGGGCACGAGCTGATGGTCCGAGCAGAAGACACTCTGCTCGGGATACTGCTGGAGAACACCTTCGACTTGGTCGTGCTCTGCTCTGCCATGCTTCCCGAAGTCGGAACGAGCGAGTTGGCAGAGAGATTGGGCTTGCACATTGGATCCGATGGTTTCCTGTTGGAGAGACACTACAAGCTTAGGCCCGTTGACAGTCAGAACGACGGCGTCTTCCTCTCAGGTTGTTGTCTTGGACCGAAAGATGTCAGGGAGTCCGTAGTCGAGGCTCTCTCCACGGCGTCAAGGACTGCGTCGCTCCTCGGAAAGGGCGTGGTAACGATCAGCCCTGAGAGGGCGTACGTGATTCCTGACAAGTGCGACTCATGCGGAGAATGCATAGAGGTCTGTCCACCGCGCGCGATAGAGCTCCTGCCGAGCGGCGCGACAGTCAAATCCATTTCCTGTATTGGGTGCGGGCTATGCGTTCCCGTGTGTCCGAAGGATGCAATCGACCTCAAGAATTCGACCGAGTCGCAGTTGATGGCCGAGATTGAAGGAGTAGCATCGGCAACCCTGACTAAGCCGAAGATCATAGCCTTTGCCGAGGCGACCTCAGCCTACACAGCCTGCGACTTGGTCGGCCTCGCCAGAAAACAGTACCCAACAAACGTTCGCGTAATCAGGGTTCCATCGGTGGGTAGGCTTCACGCCAGACATCTTCTTGCAGCATTCTCAGCAGGCGCGGATGGTGTGATAATGATCGAGGGAGAGGGTACCGTTTTGGGTGAAGAAAGATTCCGGGCGCATGTGAGCGAAATCAGGAGAATAGCAACGAGCAGAGGAATCGAATCTCTGCGCATATTTGCAACCAGAACAACGATACCGCAGTTTTCGAAGTTGGCTTCAGTCTTCGAGACGTTTACTGAGAGGATGCAGAAGTTGCGCCCGCTTCCTCAAGAGGTGCGATCAAAGATTGAGCAGGTGGCGGTCGCCTGATGAGCGGGCAGAAAGAGATCATTGAGACAGCGATGATGGCCCCAACCTTCTTCGACGAGGTCAGGAAGAAGCCCGGAGGAGAGAAGCTAGCCTCATGCATACAGTGCGGTATCTGTTCCGGATCGTGTACGACCTCCGTTGCAGGTGAGTTCAACCCGAGGCAGGTGATCGAACTGATCCAGCTGGGGCTCGAAAACAAAGCGCTGTCGTCCCCATCGATATGGACGTGCGTCTTCTGTCGGACCTGCACAGTTCGGTGTCCCCAAGGCATTGACATATCCGAGCTGATGAGTTCACTGCGGATCATGGCGGTCAGTCGAGGAGCCCTACCTCGTGAAGATAGAAACCTGAAGTTCCATCGGGCTTTCTGGAAGCTACTCAGCGCGAACGGAAGGTTGGACACTCTTAGGCTCTACAGCACGCTTGCCGACTTGAGAGAGATAGCGCGCAGCGTACCTCTAGGACTGACACTTCTGAGAAAAGGCAAACTGACCTTTCGCACTCCGAGCATGTCGCACCCAGAGCAGCTGTCGGCGC
>CAYOXJ010000256.1:0-1806 GCA_964407905.1 uncultured Thermoplasmata archaeon | reverse complement strand
CAGCATTCTTCTTCACCCACGCTTGGTATTCCTTGAAGCGGCCTTCCTTCAGATTCCCACTCGATATGTACAACATTGCTTTTTTCCCTCCTATGCGTATCATCTCGGCTTCGCAGATTGCTTTGGAAGAGCCAGGTCCCGCTAGAACGAGCCATCTCCTCTAGTCCCCCATCGTTGACCGCCATCATTATACCTCCCATCGCGTGAGGAGTCTGCAGCGTGCTCTTTCTATTTCTGGTGGATCTGGCCATGGGCTCGGCGACCTCTCGCTATCGGCCTCAGCTGCGTTATCACGGATGATAACCTGAAGACAACTGCCTTAAATCCGCCACGGCCTCATTGAAGCGGAGCTGTATGACGCCCGAGCAGAGAGCGAAGGAAGTGTCAAGGCTGCTGGCGGACGACTACTCCCAGAAGATACTTGTCAGCACGTACACGTCCCCCATGTCCGCCCAAAGGCTCAGCAAGGCCTGCCAGATACCGATAGCTGCCTGCTACAGGCGCATTCACGAACTTGAGCAGGTCGGTCTGTTGAGCGTCGAGCGCGAAAAGGAGGTCTACAAGGGCCGCAAGGTCAGACTGTACAAGTGCCGGCTTCGCTCAGCCTCAATCAGGTTCTTGAACGGCCGGTTCGCTGTCCGTTACGACACAGAGCCCGAGGAGATCGAGCCCGCTCGAGCGGATGCAATCGAACAGCAGACCACTCAGCCGGCCGAATAAGCAGGTCTACCTTCTGTCCAGCTCATTGTTCACAAGGGTTATGCAGTGGTCCGCGTGGTAGCTTATCGGGCCAAGGGAGATCTTCCTCGGCTCGTACGCCATGAGGATCTCCTCCTCGGCCCTGGTCAGGTCCTGGTCGTCCCCTAGGACGAAGGTGTTGTCCCCGCCCAACTTGGCGCCTCTGATGTCCTCCCCATCTTCCCTCAGATAGAATATCTTCGATTCCTTTGAGAGGTTCGACAGGACCTCCTGATAGCTCCTCTCGGAGACGTATATCCCTGGCGAGCACTTCCTCTCGCCCTCGCCTTTCTGCAGGAGCGCGTTCCGGATGAGCGCGGCAGTACTGCGCTCATCGGGGTTGAGGTACTTCACCTCGGCGCCGTTGATCCTGACCGTCTTGGGAGGGCTGGGCTCTCCGAGGAGAAGGAGGACTATCTCGACATCTTTCCTGACCCCGTGTGAGAGGAAGAAGGCTGAGTTCACACACCTCAGGAGGATGTCAAGCCTGCCCGTGGCTCCGCACAGATCGTCGAGCTTGAAGTCGGCAGACGTTATGGCTCTATGACCTAGAACGACGAATCTCCTCACGAGATCACTCATCCTGGGGAATGCCGGCGCCCTTGAGCTGTTTCATCAGCTGTCTGCGCATCTTCCTGTTCCCCATGATGCCCTTCATGGCCTTCTTCGACATGTTGTACTGTCTGAGCAGGTCCCTGACATGCTTGGGGCTCGTGCCGCTCCCCCGAGCGATCCTCATGACCCGTGCGGATTTGATGGCCCTCGGGTTCTCTAGCTCCTCGTCAGTCATGGAATCCATGATCACACGCCATCGGGCGAGCCGCTCCTGCGTCGCCTCCATGTCCTGCTCCCGCACCTTGTCACTCAGCCCGGGCAGCATGGATGCGAGCTTCTTCAGGGGGCCCATGCTCTGGAGCATCTCCATCTGCTCGTACATCTCCTTGAGCGTGAACTTCCCCGACATCATCTTCTTGGTGACTTCCTCCGCCTTCGCCTCGTCCATGACCTCGGATGCCGCCTCGATCAGGGACTTGATGTCGCCCATTCCCAGAAGCCGGCTCAGGAACC
>CAYOXJ010000255.1:0-1810 GCA_964407905.1 uncultured Thermoplasmata archaeon | reverse complement strand
GCTTAAGATATTTGCCTGCGCGCACTACATGTAGCATCTTCACCACCCGACTTTGCACAGAACGGGGCAACAGTAAGCTTTATCACTGAAGTCCGCACATGATTGTGCCGAGATGGGTAGCAAGTAAGTCCCTTCCATGTTGGCACGCAACCTTGATTGGACGCCGTGCTCCAAATGTGATTGGAGGAAGGGCATTGCGTCAGGAAACCAATTGCCTGCCCATCTCCCTTTCATCCCCAGGACAACGATAAATACCCTCAGGGACATTATTGAACGGCCGAGGTGGGGTCAGTTTGAAGATACTCATTGTCGACGATTCAGAAGCCTTCAGAAAGGTCATGACTGAACTGTTGGTCAGGGTTGGATTCCACGAGGTCGTGGAGGCCGAGGCCTTCGACGACGCTCTGGAGGTCTTCAAGAGGGAGAGGCCCAAGATCTCCTTCGTTGACATGATACTTCCGGGGAAGAACGGCGTTGAGCTCACAAAAGCCATGGTGGAGATCGATCCGAAGGCCGTGGTAATCGCCATGAGCTCTATTGTGAACAAGAAGATGATAAGAGAGGCTATGGAGACGGGCGCCAAGGATTTCCTGCTCAAGCCGACGAACGAGATTGCGCTCAACTCGGTCATGACCATGTGGAGTGACTGAGGATGGGACTGTTCTCGAGGAAAGAGAGGCCTAGGAAGCCGGGGGAGAACGCCCTTGGCATCACCAGGAAGTACAATCTCACCCCCGGAAGGGCCTATGTTGTGGAAGAGTCGCCGCCAGACATCAGCTTCGATGCGTTCGTCAACATTGTCTCGACGACGGGCGAGGGTGGAAAGAAATCCGTCGGCCTTGCCGTGAGCAGACAGCATCCAGACCTGATAAAGCAGAAATACGGCCTCGAGGAGACCCCTCTTCACTGGCTCGCGACAAGGGCGGGGCCAGATGTCATATCGCCCACGAATTTGGGCATTCTGACCCACACGTTGATCAAGTTCATCGAGGAGAACCCATCGGGTGTGATTCTTCTCGATGGCATTGAGTACCTCGTATCCAACAACGACTTCAACAAGGTGCTGAGGGTGATCGATCAGGTGAACGATCACATCTCACAGAGCCGGTCAATCATGATCATCCCTGTGGACCCGCGAGCGTTCGACTCGAAGGAGCTGGCGCTGTTAGAAAGGAACATGGAGAAGATCGCCAGCGAGGCGCGCGCGGCCGGGACGAGGTAGTCCGTACCTCAGGAGATTATCACTGCCGTCGCAGAGTATACCAGCCCAGAGCCGAGAATGCAGATTCCCAATGAGTACATGAGGTCTCCTCTGCGTCTTCTCCCCTCTATTCCCCATACGAAGTACACCACTATCGCATTGATCTCTGCCAGGAACACGCCCAGCACCAGGAAGAAGTGCCCTGGATCTACACTCCCCACGCCCTCAACTATCGACCCGAGCGAAAGGTAGATTGCATATGTCACACCGAGGACGATTGGAGCGAGGGCATGCGCGGTCATTTTCATCATGGCAATCGTTGGTCTCAGGCGGTTCCTGAGGCCCGTCTCGAGGTCCCGCAGGTCTCTCAGGTAGGCCGACAGGTCCATTGCCAGAATTCCCGAGGCCCGCTCGTCCTTCTTGGCTGCTTCCTTCACGATTCTCAGCCCTCTCAGCGCGTTGTCGCTCGAGAGGTTCTTGCTCGTGGAACCGTCGTCATCAGAGTCGAGGAGCTCCAGGTCGGATTGCAGATGGATCTGACGGACGAGCGCGCCGGAGTCGCCCTCCAATCTCCTCGCAGCCTTCCAGAACGACGATTCGAAGTTCTCG
>CAYOXJ010000254.1:0-1840 GCA_964407905.1 uncultured Thermoplasmata archaeon | reverse complement strand
GGCCGAGAAGAAGGTCAGAGAGAACGTCGAGGCGGAGGCCGTCGATGTCGTGTTGGTTGAGGCGCTAGAGAATGCGCCGGAAGTGTGCGAGATTGACACCACTCGTATGACTGGCCGTCAGGTCGCGCTCGCAATCGAGGACATCATCGCTGGAGAAAGGAACAAATATCGTGTAGGCCATGTTGACTGGAGCCAGGAGGTCTTGAGCTGGTTCTAGACAGCTATCGGGGGGAGGCGGACAAGATCCTCTCGCCTGCTGCGAAGCGTCTTAGCTCCGTCAACCCGAACTATCTCTCCGCTGCTTCACTTGTCTTCGCGATCATTGCTGCCATCCTGTATGTGTTGGACGAGCCGACATATTTCCTCCTGTTGGCCGCAATCATGGTCCTAGTCAGTGGCACCTTCGACGCACTCGATGGCAAGGTCGCCAGGATATCTTCGAAGGCATCCAAGCGCGGGGACTTCCTCGATCATGTGATAGACAGATATGCCGACGCGCTCGTCCTAGCCGCGATAGCAGTGAGTGCTCGATGTCCGGTCTCCTTCGGCTTGTTCGCCATCATTGGCGTGATGCTCGCGAGCTACATGGGCACGCAGGCCCAGGCGCTTGGCCTCAGCAGGGAGTACAGAGGCATTCTCGGCAGGGCGGACAGGATAGCCGTCCTCGTCATCGTGTCGCTTCTCCAGTACGCGCTCGAAGTGTCGGAGAGCTCATTGGCCGCGGACATCTTCGATTACTCTCTCATAGCTTGGATGATGATCTACTTCGGCCTCGCAGGGAACATCACCGCGCTCCAGCGGGCTTGGCTGATCTGGAAGTCGCTCCCATCGGCCTGAACCGCCTTCCCTTGGCCCTGTAGTATGTGAGCGGGTGCTTCACCCATTCCCTGTTGCACAGATCGTCAGCTTCGAAGCAGATCCCGTAGCTCCTCATCGTGCTGCATTCGGGTGGAGTGTATTCTGTGCCAGATATCTCGCCGGTGATGTGGTCGATCTGGTACCTGCTCTTGCTCTCGTCGAAGTCAGGTGCAGTGGCGAACGTCTCGAGGATATCTTGCGAGTCCATGCCGAGCGTGTGCAAGAATGCGACCAGCGCGAACCTGCCTGAGTGAGGGACGTTCTCGCCTGCCTGGATCATGGACAGGAGCCTCTTCATGCACGGCGGGAACCTAACAATACTCAGCCTGCCCAGATCCTTCGCCTGATGCTCGGCTTTCCTCTCATCCAGGGCCTTTCTGATATCTCGGATATCTGTTGCGAAGGCGTCCAGGATCGCATCGTTCACTTCCAAGGGCAGCTCCGATGAAATCTTCTGGGTCAGCAATGCCTGGACCAGCCTAACGAGCCTGTACTTCGACACGAGGATTCTGCCTCTCACGATCCTCTGGTTGACCAGCTTCCAGTCCTTGCTCCTCATCGCTGCGGAGAACTTCAGGAAATCAGCGAAGCCGATCGCTATCGATCCGTCCTCGAGAGAAGCGTCCAGCCCGAGCTCGTCAGCCATCCTCAATATGAACGAGGTGTCCTCCTTACGAAACCTCTCGTCCGCCTTCTTGGCCTCGGCTATCGCGTACCTCTTCACAAACGCGGGATCCGCGACGGCCGAGACTATCATCCTGGCGACTGGATAGCTCAGCAGCTCTATCGTGGCATCGACTTTGGATGCCATCGGATGGTCGTCGATCATCCCATCCTCGAGCACTTCTATGACGCGTTCTCTGCCAAGGTAGCGTGCTCGCTCGTACGCGACGTAAGCGAAGACCGACATGGTGTTTCCGTGTGTACCGTAATATGTAGGTATCGAGCTCGTGATAGCAATCATCGTGTAGATCACGATGAG
>CAYOXJ010000253.1:0-1841 GCA_964407905.1 uncultured Thermoplasmata archaeon | reverse complement strand
AACCTGGCCATTTCGAGCACAACTGCGATCGAGGAGCAGTCGTCGTCAGAGCCTTCCCACCAGGTGTCGATGTGGCCTGATATCACAACATACTCGTCCGGCCTAGTCGCACCCCACATTATCGCGGCAACGTTGACGGACTCCGCGAACTTGTCCGAGAACGTGTCCACCCTCCCGTCAATCTGAAGGGTTACGGGCCCGTCTTCGAGGAGGTCCTGGATGTGCCATGCTGACCTCGGCGAGATGGATATCGCAGGAACTGGCGAGAAGACCGAGTCCTGCTTTATGCCATCGGGATGGTCGTAGCCGTCGTAGTACCCGTAGAACATGACCGCAGAGGCTCCGTGCAGGCCAGCCTCCACTGCCGGCGTGTTGGGCCAGCCCTGAATGTCGTCGTCCCTGTGGACCAGAGCTATGGCGCCTGCCAGATCGCCTACAGCTTCATAATCCGCCATCGTGCCGAGGCCGACGTCGACGACATCAGCGACGAGCGTCTTGCCGTCGTTGGTGTTCCCGAAGTAGTATGGCTTGTTGTCCGTCCTGCCCCAGATCGAGAGCGTGTCACCGTATACGGTCGCGGGTATGTCCTCGTACCCGTTGCTCACGATCTTGACGGTCGTTCCGTAGTGCTTCCAGTTGGCGACCGGGAAGGTCTCCCACCAGACCTCATCGACGGACATCTGGCTGAACTGGTCACGCACATACATCTGCGCGCTCTCCTCTTCGGCCGATCCTGCTGTTTTCTCTCCCAGGCTCGACAGGTACTCTAGCTGATGCCAAGCGTTGTCGTAGTCGAGCCCGTTCAAGACCTGCGCCTCCTGAGGCGTCAGCCCTGAGGAGCTGCCCGTGCCCGTCGTCGGCGCTCCCAGCGCGAACGGCACGGCCGCAGTGATCGACATGATAATTCCCAAGAACACTGCTCCTATTGCCTTCTTCATTATTCCCCCCACTTTGCCCCGAGTCAGTACGACCGGAGCGCCCCCGGAATCACCTTCCCTTGCTTAAGAGTTGCCGGCTTCTATTTGGAATCATCTCAATATGGTTATCTTTGACGAATTACATCCGGCCCCTCGATGCTCGTTTCGATTGTAGTAGGGACTCGTCCCGAGATAATCAAGATGGCCCCCGTGTACTTCGCCCTCAAGAAGGCGAAGCTCGGCCCGAAGCTGGTGCACTCGGGCCAGCACTACGACTACGAGATGTCCGAGGTGTTCTTCAGGGAGCTGGAGCTGCCCGAGCCGGACGTGTTCCTGGGTGTGGGCTCAGGCATGCCGGGAGAACAGACGGGCAACGCCATCATCAAGTTCGAGCAGGAATTCAAGGACCCGAAGCCTGACTGCGTTCTGGTCGAAGGAGACACGAACACTGTGCTCGCAGGCGCAATCGCAGGCATGAAGAAGCGCATCAAGGTTGGGCATGTGGAGGCCGGTCTCAGGAGCTACGACCTTCGGATGCCGGAGGAGCTGAACAGGCGCCTCACGGACCATGCCTCTGATTATCTGTTCGCGCCCACAAACGATTCCGTCAAGATCCTCAAGGGCGAGGGGGTCTGGGGAAAAATCTTCAGGACGGGAAACACGGTCATCGACGCGACCAAGCGATACCTCCCGAAAGCGATGAAGGAGTCCAGGATCCTCTGGGATGTTCCCTGGAAGAACTACGCGCTCGCGACGCTCCACAGGGCGGAGAACGTCGATAACCCCGAGACGCTCGAGCACATGGTCAGGGTGATGACAGAATGCCCGATCCCGGTCGTGCTGCCCCTTCATCCGAGGACCGACCTGCGGATGAGGGAGTACAACCTCAAGGACAAGGTCGAGAGGTCAAAGAACCTCAAGATA
>CAYOXJ010000252.1:0-1866 GCA_964407905.1 uncultured Thermoplasmata archaeon | reverse complement strand
GCAGGGTGGGTGCTCCCGCTCTTGTCACGGCAGTCGTGGAGCAAATCGATCCCGACCCTATTCCGACTCTGAATGCGGCCACATCCTCCAGTGCGCTGATCGCTTCTTCAGCTGCCCGGAACGTTCCGATATTTCCGATGATTATCTCCGCGCTCGCTCCCTTCATCAGTTTCTTCGTTGCTTCGAGGACCTTCACATTGTGAAAGTGAGCCACGTCGATTACGAGGATATCGACGTACTTGTCCAGTTCTTTCGCTCTTGGCAGGTCGAACGGCGATACGGCCGCTGCACACAGCAACCTGCCTTCGTCGTCTCGAGTCGCATCGGGGAATCTTCCTCGGAGGATTATGTCCTTTATCGTGATAAGTCCACTAAGTCTGCCCTCTTGATCGACAATTGGCAGCTTCTCGATCCTGTGCTTGTGAAGGAGTTCCTTTGCGTCCTCTATCGTTATGCCCTCCTTGGCCGTGATGACCGCGCGGGTCATCAGGTTGTCTACCTTCAGCGAGGGATCCGCGAATCGGACATCTCTGCCTGTTAGGATCCCAACCAGTCGATACCCATCAACGACAGGCAACCCTGAGATGTCATGTTTCTGCATGAGTTCGAGTGCCTCCGCTATGGCGGTCGATGGCGCGACGGTGACAACATCCCTGATTACCAAAGCCTCCGCCTTCTTGACGCGTTTTGCCATCTCGCATTGTTCATCAACGGTGCAGTTCCGGTGCAGCACTCCCAGACCTCCATGTCGAGCGAGGGCTATCGCCATCTCGCTCTCGGTTACAGTGTCCATCGGAGAAGAGACGAAGGGAATTCGTGTCGTTCTAGCTTTCGTGACCCGCGTCTCCACGCTCACATCTTGGGGCTCCACCTCCGACTTGCCGAGAGACAGAATCACATCACGGAACGTTGTGGCAATCATCGCGTGCCTGAATTTGTCACGGAAGTGACTCTCAACCAACGAAACTGCAACTCTTTGATCTGACTAGCTGAATCGAGTTATGACATTAGTGGTCAGCAGCATCGGCGTTTGAATCTGGACTAGGAAGGACTTGAAATGCATGTGCTGGAAGAGGATGACCGAGCAGTTTAGAAAAGCGCGACGCTGGTCTTCTCGAGATTGCTGCCGCCATGGTGAACAGGATGGCCTACGTTACGCGAATGCGTTGTGCGAGATGCGGTGAGATATACCAACCAAGCGACCGAGTCTTGACGTGCAGGAAAGACGAGGGGCGGCTGGACATCGAGTACGACTACAATGCAGCTGCAGGGGAAGTCGATCGCGATGTGCTAGAGCGTCGCTACGGGGGTCTTTGGAGATATCGTGAGCTTCTCCCGGTGGAGAGCGAGAAGAACATTATCTCGCTTGGGGAAGGTCAGACGCCTCTTGTACGATGCAAAAACCTAGGCAATATAGTGGGGCTGAGCGACCTGTATGTGAAGGATGAGACGAGGAGCCCCACTTCCTCATTCAAGGATCGGCCGATGACGGTTGGAGTGTCAAAGGCTGTTGAGCTTGGCTTCGATACGACTGTTTCGGCATCCAGCGGGAATGCGGCCGCCGCGCTCGCAGCGTACTCAGCCCGCGCTGGGCTCGCCTGCTATACCTTTGTTCCTGAGATGGCTAGTCCCGGAAAGATCGCTCAGCTGAACATGTTCGGGGCCCACGTCGTCAGGGTGAGAGGCCTAGAGAGCGGTGTCGATCCGACCGTTATCATGATGAAGCTTGTCCGCGAGCGTTTCGGCTGGTACTCTTGTCCAAGCTTTGGGCCGTTCAACCCGTACCAAGCTGAGGGGCCGAAGACAATGTCTTACGAGATCGTTGAGCAGCTCGGATGGTCCAGTCCGGATTGGGTCTTTGGAGGG
>CAYOXJ010000251.1:0-1868 GCA_964407905.1 uncultured Thermoplasmata archaeon | reverse complement strand
GTGCGCTCGTAGTTCTGGCCCGTGTGGACCAGCACATGGTCGCAGTGGCTGTCCAGGAGCGGAATGACCCTGCTCAGGCGGATGATCTCGGGCCTCGTGCCCAGGACCGTCATCACCTTCATCCGAGCAGCTCCCCGTTCTCGATCAGCCTGTCCCCGATCATGAGCTTGTGCTTGCGCATGAGGCGGATGAGCTCAGGCTTGCTCATCAGGTTGTCGGCCGAGCTGAACTCCTTCTTCAGGGTCTGGGCACCGGCCTTGAGCTTCGAGATCTCTGGGAGGATTGGCATGATGACGTAGTAGTCCCCTCGGCTGACGGTTCGGTTGGCTTCCTCCTCCGAGACGAGAATTTCGTGTATCTTCTCGCCCGGGCGGATGCCCGTAATGACTTTCTTGATCGGCCTATTCCCGATGAGGACATCTGCTATGTCGACGACCATCGCAGAGGGCACCTTCGGGACGTACGTCTCCCCGTGGCCAGCCTTCATGATCGCAGCGAATATGGTGTCCACGGCCTGGTCGAGGCTAATCAGGAAGCGGGTCATGTCGGGCGTGGTTATCGTCACGGGGCCGCCGCTGCGTATCTGCTCGTGAAAATAGGGTATCACGGAGCCCCTTGAGGCGAGCACGTTTCCGTATCTGACGCATATGAAGCGCGTGTTGGGGCAATACAGGTTCGCGCTCACGAGCACCCTCTCTTGAACTGCCTTTGTCATGCCCATGACATTCACGGGCTTGCAGGCCTTGTCTGTGGAGATGCCCACGACCGTCTCGACGCCGAGCTCATGCTCCCTCACGGCGCGGACGATGTTCTCCGCGCCCGTGATGTTCGTCTCGACAGCCTCGAACGGAAAGTACTCGCACGTGGGCACTTGCTTCAACGCTGCAGCGTTGAAGACGATATCCGCATCCTGCATCGCCGAGCTGAGGCTGTGGAAGTCCCGCACGTCCCCGATCCTGAACGCTAGGAGCTGCTCGAAGTTGCGGTAGATGACCTCGTCCGTGACGGATTTCCTCTTCAGGTACTCCAGACGCATGAAGTGCTGCTTCGCCTCGTCCCGGGAGAATACGAGCACCTGCTCCGGCTGCCCCATCTCGCCCGTCAGGAGCCGCCTGACGAGCACCTTGCCCAGGGAGCCTGTGCCCCCAGTCACCAGGATCTTCTTTCCCTCGAATGGCTTCATGTTCTGCCTCCTTTCCCAGGTCGATCGTACATGGGCGACTCCTTAGCGAGTTCCTCGATCATGGAATCCCAGCTCGGGGCTCTATAGCCCGTGCGCTTCGCGAAGACGCTCCCGTCCAAGCTCCTGTCGCACCTGTACTCCTGGTCTGGCTCCAGCTCGATGTCCAGAGCCAACTTCTCCTTAATAAGCTTGAGCAAGTCGAACTTGGAGATCGAATGAGAGGCGACCTGCCAAACGCCTGATAGATCCGCGTGGTCGGTAAGGACTTTGCCCACGATGTTGGACATCTCGATCGTCGTGAAGCCCGTGTAGATGGCGTTCTTGAACCCCTTGACCTGCTTTCCTTTTTGAGAGATGAACCACTCGACAAGCCCGTTCCTTGTGCCGAGCTCCCTCCCTATGATCGAGCTCCTCAGGGTGATGCACCCGTCGCCGCTTACCTCCCCCAAGAGCTTTGTCCTCCCATACAGGTCCTCCGCGTCGGGAAGGTCGTCCAATCGGTACATGCCCTTCTTGCCCGAGAACACGCAGTCCGTGGAGAAATGTACCAGCCTGGCTCCCTCGTGCCTGCACAGCTCCGCGAGCTTGTGCGGAAAGAGCGAGTTGATGTATACGCTCGGGACAGGCTGTTTCGCCTCTTCGAGCTGCTTGATGATGCCGATGCAGTTTAGAACAGCGTCAGGTC
>CAYOXJ010000250.1:0-1879 GCA_964407905.1 uncultured Thermoplasmata archaeon | reverse complement strand
CGAGTACTGGACCCTGAAGAAGGTCCTGAGGAGATTCATCTGGCATGACAGGATACATGGAAAGGCGATCGTGAGGATATTGGAGAGGCAGCGGAGATCTGGCCTCATTGCCGGATATGAGGATCCGTTTCGCTTCTTCGAATGAGGTGACAGAGCCACGAGTAGACAGAATGCTTCTCAGCGGTACTGACTCTCACCAAAAGATGAAAATGCCGAGACATCCCTTTGGGGAGATGAACGGGCAAGGGGGTCGAGGAGTTGAGGGTACTAGTTCTCGGCTGCGGGCAGATGGGCTACGCCATAGCAATGGACATGGCCCAGAGCGATGAGGTCTCCGAGGTCGTCGCTGCTGACTTCGACAAGAAGAAGGTGGAGCAGCTCGTTGCAAAGCTCAAGAGCGACAAGGTCTCAGGCCTTCGAGCCGATGTCAAGGACCTGCAGGCCACCAAGAAGCTGATGGGAAGATGCGATATAGGCGTCTCTGCCCTCCCTGAGGGCTTGAATACCTTCGCGTGCAGGGCCGCCATAGGAGCTGGTGTTCACCTGGTGGACCTCAGCTACGGGGAGCAGCTGTCGGAACTCGACGCTCAGGCGAAGAGGGCTGGCGTGACGATCATGGTGGATTGCGGCGTGGCGCCGGGGATGACTAATATCCTCGCGGGCTACGGCGCGAGCCTGATGGATGAGGTGGATGACATCCGCATCGTGTGCGGCGGGATACCCCAGAGGCCCGCGCCGCCTCTTGGATACAGGATCGTGTGGTCCGCCCAAGGGCTCGTGAACATGTACTGCGGGAAGTCCAAGATCGTGAGGGACGGGAGGGTGGTCGAGGTCGAGACGCTGTCGGGCCTGGAGGAGGTCGAGTTCCCGGGGATCGGACGGCTCGAGGCGTTCTACACGGATGGGCTTTCGACCCTGCTGAGCACGATGAAGGGAAAGGTCAGGAACATGCACGAGAAGACCGCCCGGTATCCTGGTCACGCCGAGAAGATACTGGCGATGAGGGATGCGGGGTTCTTCGCCACCGAGCCGGTAGAAGTTGAGGGCGTGAAGGTGGTTCCACGGGATGTTGCAGTTTCTGTGTTGGACAGGGCTCTTAGGCTCGGCGATGAGAAGGACGTTACTGTTCTCAGGGTAGATGTTTCAGGAAAGAAGGACGGGAGGGACGTTGAACATTCCTTCGTGATGGTGGACTACTTCGATGAGGAGCGATGGATGACCTCGATGGCGCGCACTACTGGCTATACGGCTGCCATCGTTGCTCGAATGGTCGCGCGCGGGGAGATCCAGGAGAGGGGCGTTGTTCCTCCGGAGACGGCGGTCGTCAAAATGTTCAAGAGGTTCGTATCTGAGCTCCAGGACAGGGGAATCAAGATCGAGGAGACCTCGAGGGTCAAGCATTCCTCATGAGAGAATGTATCTGTACGCTTACCAGCGTTGAAGCGTAGTTTCCCGGATCTCGCTTGGATGTGACGGTTCTCAACCTCTTCCGACAGGGTTATTAATAAGGTGGCGATAATCACTTCCTTCGCCTGAGAATGCAGGGATAGCCAAGCATGGCCAACGGCGCCAGATTCAGGGTCTGGTCGCGCAGGCGTCCGCCGGTTCAAATCCGGCTCCCTGCACACTCGAATGATATCCTGCTGGATTCCTCATAGGTGGTCTGAAGGCTGAATAACAAGTTCAGTTCAAATCCAGGCTCTCGCACATTCCGATTTCGAGTTTGCCGCAAGCTCAAGATTAGTTGTTGTGGGAATCTGCAAGGGCGATTGACGAAAGTCAGGAACGCGATTCTGATGTGGGCCATGATGTCCGGCGCTTGGTGCGAATCCTCAGAGCTTCCGAGAATGCCCGTTGGCAACTGCCCATACGGTATATC
>CAYOXJ010000249.1:0-1886 GCA_964407905.1 uncultured Thermoplasmata archaeon | reverse complement strand
AGGAGGCCTACGAGAGAACGAGAGAGGCCGTCGTATGACCAAGAGCTATGAGGAACTCCCGCTCACGCCAATATCGGACACGCCGAGCACGATGAACATGACGGGCCTGTGGCGAGTGATCAAGCCAGTGGTTGACAAGTCGAAATGCAAGAAGTGCACGATCTGCTGGAAGTTCTGTCCCGACGCCGCAATCGAGCTCGTCGATGGCATCCCTGTTGTCGATCTCAAGTACTGCAAGGGCTGCGGGATATGCGCTCACGAGTGTCCCGCGAAGTGCATTGTCATGGTCAAGGAGGGCGGTGGATGAGGAGCGTGATGACAGGCAACTACGCCTCCGCGTACGGCGCCAAACTCGCGAGAGCCGAGGTTATCGCGGCATATCCGATAACTCCGCAGACCGCTATCGTGGAGAAGCTGGCAGAGTTCGTGCAGACCGGTGAGCTGAGGGCGAAGTTCATACCCGTCGAGAGCGAACACAGTGCGATGGCTGCATGCATCGCGGCTGAGACAGCAGGTGCGAGGACGTACACTGCCACAAGCTCCCATGGTCTCACCCTCATGCATGAGGTCCTGATGTGGGCATCTGGAGCGAGGCTTCCAATCGTGATGACGAACGTCAGCAGAGCGATGGCGCCCCCATGGAGCGTCTGGGCTGATCACATGGATTCGATTGCGCAAAGGGACACCGGATGGCTGCAGTTCTTCTGCCAGAGCAACCAGGAGGTCCTGGACACGATCATCATAGCCTACAAGGTCTGCGAGTCCAGGGGCGTGATGCTCCCCGCGATGGTCATCGAGGACGCGTTCATACTATCGCATACGTCTGAGCCGGTCGACGTTCCGGATCAGGAACTGGTGGACTCTTTCCTGCCCGCCTACTCTCCGGAGCTCAAGATCGAGGTCGGGAAACCAATGGGATTCGGATCTCTCGTGAAGCCCGACCAGTACATGGAATTCCGCTACAAGGCCGCGCTCGCGATGAATGAGGCCCACGACAGAATCCTGCGGGTCGAGAAGGAATTCTCCAACATATTCGGGCGCGACCACGGTGGCCTGCTCGAGCTGTACAAGTGTTCTGATGCGGACTTCGTGTTGGTTGCCGCGGGCTCCGTGGCAGCAACAGCAAAAGACGTTGTCGACGCTTTCAGAGCGAAGGGCAGCAAGGTCGGTCTGGCGAGGCTTCGAGCTTTCCGGCCGTTTCCCCATGATGAGATCAGGGCATTGGCGAGCAAGGTCGAGGGGATCGCAGTCCTTGACAGAAGCTATACCTTCGGAGCTGGCGGGGCCATGTTCACCGAGGTGGAGGCATCTGCATATTCTGGTCAGAAAAAACCCGTGATGAAGAACTACATTGCCGGGCTTGGTGGGAGAGACATCACTCCGAAGATACTGGGATTGATCCTCGAGGACATCCAAGTCGCGGCAAGGCGCGGTGCGGCGAACGATATCGAATGGGTCGACGTCGCAGGGCTTCCGAGAAGGTGGCGATGATGCCCAAGATCACGATTCCGGAGGAGGAGTTCACCTATCCCGGGAGCACCGGTTGTCCGGGCTGCGGCGCCAACCTTGTCATGAGGTATCTCCTCAAAGGTCTCGGCGATCGGACAATGGTATCCATCCCTGCATGTTGCTGGGCGGTCATGCCTGGCTACTGGCCGAGCAACTGTCTCAAGGTCCCTCTCCTGTATACAGCGTTCGAGGCGACCGGAGCAGCGATTTCCGGCCTGCGGGCTGCACTGGACATCAAAGGTGTGGAGGGCGTCACGGTCGTCGGCTTCGCGGGGGACGGCGGCACCGTAGACATAGGCCTTCAGGCGCTGTCGGGAGCTGCGGAAAGGAGAACGGATGCGATCTACGTCATGTACGACAACGAGGCATACATGAAC
>CAYOXJ010000248.1:0-1902 GCA_964407905.1 uncultured Thermoplasmata archaeon | reverse complement strand
CGAGCATCGTCACCGTCGCATCCGTATTCGTGCTCGGAGAGAAGCTTGACCATCAGAAGATAGCCGCCCTTCCACTGACCTTTGTCGGCGCTGTTCTCGTCGCCGGCGGGGCCAACATCGACGAAGGACTGACCTTCGACCTGCTGGGCGTGAGCCTGGGCGTGTATGCCGCCTTCTCGGCTGCTGTGTACTACCTGTGGGGCAAGAAGTTCCTCGACGACTACAGTCCGAACACCGTGGTCCTCTACCTGACAGTTCTGACGATTCCAGGACTCCTGGTCGCCGCAAACCCGTTCGAGCTTGTGGAGACATCGCTTTCCGCAACGGCCTGGCTCTACATTCTAGCTGTTGGTTTCTTTCCGGGCACTCTGGGGTTTCTTCTGTCAATGATTGCGCTCGAGCACATCGAGGCGAGCAGGGGAAGCATAGTGGCGAGCATAGAGCCGGTCGCAGCGGCCATGATGGCCGTGCTGATACTGTCGGAGGCCATCAACTGGGTGAGGGGACTGGGCGTTGCGCTCGTTTTCATAGGCGTGCTGATGCTCAGGCTAACCCGCAACAAGAAAGAGAGACGGCCCGAGGAAGTTGCACTGAGCAGATGACTTTGGGGCTTGCACGGCAAAGCGGATATACTCACCTGGGCATCTCAAGATGGGAGCATGATAGTCCCTCGCGTGCCCAGCGGCATACCTGGTCTCGACGCGGTCATCGAGGGCGGCATCCCAACCAATTCCACGATCGCTCTTCGGGCGGAGCCCTCGAACCCCACGGAGTATTTCCAACAGCAGTTCGTGGCGGAGGGGCTAAAGCTCGGTTCTCCATCTGTCTACTGCTGTCTCTCGAGGCCCGTCTCAAATGTGATCAAGAGCATGAAGCACCAGGGCTTCGACATCCTGGAATCCATCGCGAATGATCAGCTGGTGTTCATCGACTGCTATTCGATGCACAAGCGGGCTTCGGAGATGGGCGTCGACCAGGCCGTGCAGAAGAAGATCATAGCCGTGACGGAGGTGGACGACGAGAGGATGCTCAACGAAGGCCTGGCAACGGCTGTGGAGAGGATCCCCAACCTGAAGGGCCTGAGGGCGGTCTGCGAGAGCGTGTCGGGGACGCTGACGAGCAGAAGTGCGATCGAGATGATGAGGTGGGGAAGGAAGGCCTTCGGAGACCTGAGGGCTTTCGAGACCGTCACGCTTCATACTTTTCCGGTGGGCGTTCGCGAGGAACTCTTCACGACGATGGCGCACGACTTCGACGCCATCCTGGAGATAAAGACCGACAGGTCCTCGGACAGGATCAGACACTACCTGAACATACAGAAGATGCGCATGACGGCTGTCCCGACGAAGATGTTCGAACTCGAGACTGAGAACGCCATTTTGTCGTTGAAGACCGTTCAGAAGATCACCTGAAGGGCTCCTTGCGTCACTGTTCGAGAATCACGTGAACCAGCCGAGGAACTCAGCCCCTGCATACACCGCGAAGGCTCTGTTTATGCCCGCAAGGAAGTTTGAGAACGCGAAATCCCGAAGAGTGATCAGCTTTCCCTCCTTGTTCAGGATTGAGAAGACATAGAGCGGTGCGGTGTCAACCATGAAAGGTATGGACATGAGGGCATACAACGAGAGGATACCGTGCCGACGAACAGAAGCCTCGCTCTTGTTCACCAGCCATCTGAACCACCGCCACTTCGAGAACTCAAAGAAGGTGTTCTCAATTTTCGCACCGATGAAGAAGACCGCAACCGCACCCGTTCCCTTCCCCAATCCCATCACAAGTGCCTTAACTGGAAAGAAAAGCAGGTTTGGAACTCCCGCGACCTGCCACACCAATCCCGCCTCGATAGGTATTGGCAAGATTATCGCAGCCAAGACGCAGAACAGGAAGAAGATCAGAAGATAC
>CAYOXJ010000247.1:0-1904 GCA_964407905.1 uncultured Thermoplasmata archaeon | reverse complement strand
GTGCGTAAGCGACTCAATCCTGCCATGATACTCGAGGAAGCCGTTGGCTGAGCCCGAGCAGTAGTTCTCTGCTTTGAAATGTCCTCTGAGTTTGAGGAAGAACTCTGCGATCATCGGTATGAAGATGAAAGTCGTCTGGACATGCAAGCTGGATAATAGCCCAGCGGCCGCAAGAGTCGCGCCCATGAACAGCATCATTGTGTCCCCTGGGAATATCTTCGAGGGATACTTGTTGAACCACAGGAACGCGACCAGGGTCCCAAGCAACGGGACCAGCAAGTACATCCCGTCCAATCTATCGTGCTCGAGACAGAGGATGATCAAAGTGGTGGACATGATGATTCCGAGCCCGGCTCCCAGGCCGTTGAATCCTTCAAGCATGTTTGCTGCGTTCGCGGCACATGTGACCGCGAATGCGGCGGCCAGGATCATCCATGGGCCGAGGTCGAATTCGCCGAGGAATGGTATGTAGACGCTCTGGTCCACTGTCGCGCCGAGCGGGAGTGCAAGAAGAAACGGAAGGATCGCCTTATGCCTCTGTCTGACCTCGAAGAGGTCATCTATCATCCCTACGAATGCAGCACCAAGGATTGTCGATAGCGACACGTTGAGCAGGTCGACGTTCTCGATGCCGTTCATCGCGAGCAGCACGCTCACGCCTGCGAAGAACCCGACCACCGTCGCGATGCCGCCCATCTCGGCAACTTCCGGCCTTGATAGCTTGTTGAGGTCTCTGCCTACTATCCCTCTGGCCTTCAGCTTCGGTATGAGCCATGGCACGATCACGAACGTGACCCCCAGTGCTACAACAAAGGCCGCCAAGAAACCAACAGCATCGGCCGTATGTTTCCCCAGATTGGCATTGCTGAGGGCTATAATTATCTTTCCAGTTGCTCTGCTCAAAACTGAACAGAGGGTGTCTAATCCGTTGTGATAACGGAATGGAGCGCTTCAGTCCGATTCCAGTGTGGCCTTGCCATCGTTCAGAAAGACCTTCGTGGTCGCGTGCTTTGCCAGCTCTCGGTCATGGGTCGCGAGGACGATAGTCGCTCCGAACTCGCGCCTCACGAGCTCGAACATGGCCATGACGTTCTGAGTGTTCTCGAGGTCCAGGTTCCCCGTCGGCTCGTCCGCGAGTATGATCTTCGGCTCGTTCATCATCGCCCTCGCTATTGCTGCCCTCTGCGCCTCACCCCCGCTGACCTTGTTCGCCGTCTCGTTGGCGATGTGCGCTATGTCAAACTTCCCAAGAAGCTGGTCCACGTGTCCACCATCCCCTCTCTTCGAGAACCTGAGCGGGAGCGCGACGTTCTCTCTGATGGTCAGGTCCAGCAAGAGGTTGAAATCCTGGAAGACGAAGCCGACCTTCTGAAGACGCAGATGCGCGAGCTCGTCCTCGGACAGTTCCACTATGCTCTGGCCGTCTATGACCACGTTCCCTGATGTGGGCCTATCAAGCCCACCGATTATGTTCAGGAGCGTGGTCTTCCCGCAGCCGGACTTTCCATGGACCATGACGAACTCGGATTCGTTGACGGAGAACGAGACTCCGTCGAGGACCGTCTTGCGGCCGTTGTACTTCTTGACCAGGTCTCGGACCTCTATCACGACGTTGGCCATGGCACCCTACGCACCGAGGCCGTCGCTATTAATCGTTTTCTATTGAGTTTGCAGGCGATGGCGAAGCCATTCTATCGTGGGACCCGTATGACATCCCCGAGGCCTGAGCTTGCTAGAGCTGGGCGTGATGGTCAGTCTGAAGGATCTCAGGACGATCGATGTTCCCGAAGCTTCCTTTTCTGAGCTGCTTCTCTTCAACGGAAATCTCGAGCGCATCGAGGAAAAGGGACACGAAGACATACTGGCGCACGCGTGCGCTTCGGTTCGCTTCGTCCACGTTCAGG
>CAYOXJ010000246.1:0-1914 GCA_964407905.1 uncultured Thermoplasmata archaeon | reverse complement strand
ATGCACAGGTGATCGGAGCGAACGCGGTAGTTCAGCTAGTGCATCCAGGTGCCCCGATCATCTATTCATCTGTTCCGATGTCGATGGACATAACCACAGGGGCCTTCGGTGGGGCGCTGCCTCCGGGGAACCTCGTCGCTTGTGGCCACATTCAGATGGCCAGGTACTACAAGCTTCCTTTCTTCTCGGGAGGCCATGGCTCGGGCTCGAAGGTGCCCGATCCTCAGGCCGCGATCGAGAAGGCTCTCAGCGCGTGGACCATGTTCCTGGCGGGGGCGGACTTCCTCGGCGGACCTGGCCTGCTCGAGAGCTTCACCGTGCTCTCCTACGAGCAGCTCCTGATCGACGTCGAGGCGTACAAGATGATGGCGAGCATGCTCCAGGGATTCCCTGTGGACGAGGAATCCCTCGCGGTGCCACTGATCCGGAAGGCTGGCCACGAGGGACACTTCCTCGGCGAGAAGGTAACAATGGAAGTCCTGAAGAAAGGCTGGAGGCCTTTGCTCACGGACGTGACGCCATTCGCCTCGTGGGCAGAAAGAGGGAGCAAGAGCATTCTGGAGCGGGCTCATGAAGAGGCTGAACGCATTCTCGCGTCGGGCACTTACGAGCCACTGTCGTCAGAGGCCCAGGAAGAGATACGAGGGATTCTCAAGGAATCCGAAGGAAAGGACTAGCAACAGGATTCTCGGGACGGTCCGGGCCACACCAGCAAGAGTTGCATGTGTCCTCTGACGAGTGCGTCGGAACACTGATGGCCCAGCGAGGAAAACGCCATATCTGCCATTTCTTATTAGTGTCCAGCAAGGTTCACGAACATCATGAGAGAGAAGTCCGAAGAACGAACCGATGTTGCCTCCACAAGGCCGTCAGAAGCTTCGAGCAGATATGTCAGATTCCTTTGGAACGTGGCAGGGACATTCTTCCTCTCGCTCGGACTCATAGGGGTTGCAGTGCCCCTCCTGCCAACCACTCCCTTCCTCCTGCTCGCGGCTGCCTGCTATCTCAGGGGCTCGAGAAGAATGTATCATTGGATGTTGACCAACAGATACTTCGGGACCTATCTGAGAGACTACATGGAGCGGAAGGGAATGCCGTGGAAAGTCAAGGTGGGCACGCTCGCGTTGCTCTGGGGCGTGATTGGGTTTTCGGCCCTGGTCCTGACTGATAGCGCGATCGTGCAGCTCGTCCTGCTCGCCGTGGCCATCGGGGTCACAATCCATATTCTGGCAATCAAGACCAAGAAGGAAATCCCAGACAGACAATGAGTGGACTCGTCACCAGTTCAGGTCCTGCTCTCTTTGCTCGTGCCCAGGCCAAGAAGTTCGTACCATTTCCTCACGTACTCCTCTGTGAGCCAATAGTCCTTGGATCTCGAGGAGCCCTTCGCCCTCACGACGCCCTTCTCCTCGAGCATCCTGAGCCGCTCGCGTACGATCCTGCGGGACGAGGTCCCTCTCATGTCCCTCAGCTTCTCTGAGATCTGCGAGATGTTCTGGCCGTCTCGCTCGAAGAGTATCTTGACGATGTCCCGGGAGATGGAGTCTTTCACACCCGGTATGAGGAGGTCAGGAGAGATCGCTCCGTAGCGCTGGTACAGGTCGAGGAGGCGGAAGTAGCTCGAGGATATCTTCTGGAAACGTTCGATGTACTCCAGGAGCCGAGAGTACGGTTCGGCGACAAGGCGCAACGACTCCTCAACCCCCTCCATCTTCTCCGAGAGCTCCTTCATCTGGCTCTGGAGATCCTTCTCTTCTTCCGCCATCGCACTTGCTATCGTCGATGATGTATAACTCTTTTTACGAGAACCCCATTGGAGTATCTGAGATGGAGAACGAGCTCAAGGAGATCGAAGGAGTACCGGGCGTGTACACGGATGGCAAGCACTTGCTCACGGTGAACGCTGCGCCGTGG
>CAYOXJ010000245.1:0-1918 GCA_964407905.1 uncultured Thermoplasmata archaeon | reverse complement strand
GGCATTCACGCATCTTCTTACCGCTTCGCCTTCTTCTCTGGCAGTATTCGATCCACAGACGGGACAGCGGTCAGGCATCCGGAATGCCTTCTCCTTCCCCGTCCGTTTCTCGACGATGGGTTTGACTACTTGCGGAATGACCTCACCAGCTCTCTCCACCAGCACGATATCGCCTATCCTCAGGTCCTTCCGCCTGATCTCGTCCTCATTGTGAAGAGTGGCATGGGTTACCGTGACGCCTCCCACCTGGACAGGCTCAAGAACCGCAACTGGGGTCAGAGCACCCGTTCTTCCCACCTGCACTTGGATGCTGACCAGTCTTGTTGTCATCTGCTTGGGCGGGTACTTGTACGCAATCGCCCACCTCGGGTTCTTCGCAGTGTAACCGAGCCTCTCCTGTTGGCCCAGCGAATTGACCTTGACGACGATCCCATCTATCTCGTAGTCGAGCTCCTCTCGCTTCGATTCCCAAGATGAGATGTGTTGCAGGACCTTGTCTATCGAATCGAACTTGCGGGTGTGGGGGGATGTCCTGAGTCCGCACAGCCTCATTGCGTTGAGACATTCGTCGTGGGTTCTTGGCATCCTGTCCTCATTGTAGCTCAGCGTGTAGAAGTACGCATCAAGAGGCCTGGACGCAGCAATCTTGGGATCCAGCTGTCTTATCGAGCCCGCCGCGGCGTTCCTCGGATTGGCAAAGGGAGGTTCTCCTTTCTCCTCCCGCTCCCTGTTCAGCTTCTTCAGGCCTCCGGTTGGCATGTAGACCTCGCCTCGGACCTCAACCGCCCGGAGGCGTCCGTCTGGCTTGAGCTTCAGCGGGATGCTCCTGATCGTCTTGATATTCGAGGTGACGTCCTCGCCCACTCTTCCGTCACCTCTCGTTGCTCCTCGGACCAGCCTTCCATCTTCGTAAAGAAGCGCGATGCCAAGACCGTCGATCTTGAGCTCGACCACGTACTCGACCCCCTCCTTTCCGAGCCATTTCTCAACTCTTGAATCGAATTCCCTCAACTCCTCGGGCGAGTAGCAGTTGTCCAGGCTCAACATCGCGACCTTGTGTTCGACCTGCGGGAACTCCTCAAGCGGCTTGCCGGAGACACGTTGCGTGGGCGAGTCTGGAAGAACGAGGTCGGGGTACCTCTCCTCCAGCTCCGCAAGTTCCTTCACCATCATGTCGTACTCATGGTCCGATATCTCTGGATTGTCCTCCACATAGTACTTGACGTCGTGATATGAGATCTCGTCCACGAGCTTCCTCATCCGAGCCTTGGCCCTCTCCCGCTCGTCGGTCATCTTTTCCTCCGCCTGAGCATCGACATGAGATCCTTAGCACTGAGCGTGTTGACAACGTCGCTGTCCCCAAGCCAGCCGCGCCTCGCCGTGATAATCCCGAACTTGATGAAGCCCATCTGCTCTTTGCTGTGAGCATCGGTGCCAATGGCAACCTTGACCTTTGAATCCTTCGCGAGCCTGCAGTGCGCATCGCTCAGATCCAACCTCTCGGGGAACGAATTTAGCTCCATGCTCACACCAGCATCCTTGGCCGCCTCTAGCACCCCGGCCATGTCGAGTTCATACGGAAGCCTCTGGCCTATGATTCTGCCGGTCGGATGGCCCAATATGTCGACAAATCCGGACTCGATTGCCTTCACAACACGCCTGGTCATCTCCTCCCGCTCCATCTTGAACCTGGAGTGGACGGAGGCGATGACGATATCGAGATCCTTGAGCACGGAGGATGCGTAGTCAAGAGAGCCGTCCGCCCTGATGTCCACCTCGTTTCCCGCAAGCACCTTGATCTTGCCTCTGAACTCCTCCTCGACTTTCCTGACGGCATCGACCTGCTTTCTCAGCCTATCTGGAGTGAGCCCGTTCGTTATCTTGAGGCTCTGCGAATGGTCTGTGATCGCGACATACT
>CAYOXJ010000244.1:0-1931 GCA_964407905.1 uncultured Thermoplasmata archaeon | reverse complement strand
AAGATGAAGCAGGAGTTCGGCGCCATCGTCTCGAAGATCGAGGTGGCGATCGTGACGGACGAGGCGGAGCTGAGGAAGCACATCGACGAGGCGAAGGAGGCGTATGATGAGAGGGACGCGAGGATCGCGAACCTCGTCGACGAGAACGTGGACACATTCTACACGTGCACGCTCTGCCAGAGCTTCGCCCCTGGCCATGTGTGCATCGTCACTCCTGAGCGGCTCGGGCTGTGCGGTGCCATCAACTGGCTCGATGCCAAGGCCTCATATCAGATCTCCGCGACCGGCCCCAACACCCCCGTGCTCAAGAAGGAGGTCATAGACGTCGTCAAGGGCAAGTGGACCGGGGTGAACGAGGCCGTGGCGGAGAAGACCCACGGGAAGCTCACGAGCTTCAGCGCGTACACCATGATGGACGACCCGATGACCTCGTGCGGCTGTTTCGAATGCATTGTGGGGATCTCGCCCGACCTGCAGGGCGTCGTCATTGTGAATCGAGAGTACTCGGGCATGACCCCTCTCGGGATGACCTTCTCAACTCTCGCAGGCTCCATAGGCGGCGGGATACAGACCCCAGGCTTCATCGGAGTCGGCAGGAAGTATCTTACCAGCAAGAAGTTCATTAGCGCGGACGGAGGCTTCCTCAGGATCGTCTGGATGCCGAAGGACCTCAAGGCCGCGATGAAAGAAGACCTCGTGAAGCGGGCCCAGGAAGTGGGCGTGCCGGACTTCTTCGACAAGATCGCCGACGAGACGGTCGCGAAGACGCCCGAGGAGCTCGCAGAATGGTTAGTCAAGGTCGATCATCCGGCGACCAAGCTGCCGCCGATGATGAGCTGAATGGAAGTCGGGTTGGGGGAATCGAGAATGGCGTTCGAAGCGCCCAAAGAGAAGTTTCCGGGGAGAATCAGAGAGGTCGCAATAGGCGCGACCAAGGAACTGGGAGGAACGAGGCGAGCTCGTCTAGTCGCTGGTGGATCGAATGGACTGCAGCTCCACAAGTTCGAGTGCGACGTGCCCAATCGTCCTCTGATCGTCATGGACGTCGTGGATACGATGAGAGTCGTGCCAGAGCAGCTCGTGCAGTCCATCGGGCCAGTGGTGAAGGATCCGGTCGATTGGGCGAAGAAGATAGACCGGGAGTGGGGTGCGGACCTCTGCGTCCTCAAGCTGCAGTCTGCCAATCCCGAGGAGGAGAACAGGTCCGTGGAGGACTGCGTGGCCCTCTTGGTCGAAGTGCTCAAGTCCACCACAGTTCCGCTCTTAGTCTACGGATGCGGGTTCGAGGAGAAGGACGCGAAAGTGATGGAGGCCGTGTCAAATGCCGGGAAGGGCGAGAGGCTGTTCCTCGGCCTGGCAGAGGAGAAGGCCTACAAGTCCTTGGCTGCCGCCTCGATGGCCAACGGCCACGGCATCGTCGCGTTCTCGAACCTCGACATCAACCTCGCAAAGCAGATGAACATCCTTCTGCTCGACTTCGGCGTGAAGCCGGAGAACATTCTCATGGACCCGTTGATGGCCGCGCTGGGCATGGGCCTAGAGTACTCATACTCCGTCATCGAACGGCTGAGGCTCGCCGCGCTGCTCGGCGATCCAGTGCTTCAAATGCCTATGATATGCGACTGTTCTTGCGCCTGGGCCGCCCCTGAGTCGCTCGAGGAGAACCCTGAGAGGGGCCGGCCAGAGCTGAGAGGAATCTACTGGGAGACGATGACGGCCTATGCTGCCATAGTGGCAGGTGCCGATGTCGTCATCATGAGGCATCCTCAGGCGGTCGCCAAGCTGAAGGCCGCTCTCGCAGACCTTGGAGGTGGCTCGTAGATGCCGACCGCCATGGAGATCTACAAGTTGCTCCCGAGGAAGAACTGCGGCGAGTGCAAGTTCCCGACATGTCTCGCGTTCGCGATGCAGCTCGCGAACCAGAAGGTTGC
>CAYOXJ010000243.1:0-1977 GCA_964407905.1 uncultured Thermoplasmata archaeon | reverse complement strand
CGAGACGTTCGTCCTCTTGTAGCTATCGAGCAACCTGGATATGTCCCGCTGAAGCCTCCAGAAGTGAGCCATGAGGTGGTGCGAGAGGAGCACAGGCTGGGCGTGCTGAAGGTGCGTGTAGCCTGGCATGATCTGATTCGGGTTCTCTCCAGCCCTTCTGATCAAGGCCTTCTGAAGCTCACACGCCTCTGAGACAACGGCCAGAATGGCTTCTCTCACCATGAGCCGCGTATCGAGCGCCACCTGGTCGTTCCTGCTCCTTCCCGTATGCAGTTTCGCCCCTGTCTTGCCAATTCTATCAACCAGGAGTTTCTCGACGTTCATGTGTATATCTTCTAGATTTGGATCGAGGTCGATCTCGCCCTTCGAGAAGTCCTTCGCGATTGCCCTCAGCGAGCTGAGAATGAAACCTAGCTCTTTCTTGGAGATCACGCGCGCATCCGCGAGCGCGTGCGCGTGCGCTATGCTGCCCGCTATGTCGTACTTCCACAGCCTTCCGTCAATATGCACGGAAGAGGTGAACCTGAGGAACTCGTTATTTGCTGACCGTGACGGACTCCTCACTGACCGCATGTTCACTCGTTGAGCCATTTCCATTGCCTCCGGCCTTGACCATGCTCGCGACTTTCAGGGGCAGCCCCCACACATAGATGAACCCCTTGGCTGCGGAATGGTCAAAAGCATCGCCCTTGTCGTATGTGGACAATGATGTGTTGTACAGCGAGTACGGCGATTCCCTGCCAACGACAACAGCGCTCCCCTTGAACAGCTTCACCTTGATCGTCCCAGTCACGTTCTCCTGAGTCTTGTCGACGAAGGCATCAAGCGCGCTCTTCAGGGGAGAGAACCACAGGCCGTTGTATACGATATCTGCGTAGTGCTGTTCCACCAACTTCTTGTAATGAGACAGGTCTTTCGTCATGACAAGGCTCTCCAGGTCCTGGTGCGCCTTTATTAGGACTACAGCTGCTGGCGCCTCGTAGACCTCTCTGGACTTGATTCCAACCAGCCGGTTTTCGATGTGGTCTATTCTGCCCACGCCGTGATTGCCAGCAACTTCGTTCAGCTTATCGATCAGGTCCAGCGGTTCCATCTGAACGCCGTTCAGACTGATGGGCTTGCCCTGGAAGAATCCAATCTCGGCGTATTCTGGAACTTCAGTCGACTTGTCGATTCCCTTTGTCCACTCGAAGACGTCTTCTGGTGGTTCGACCCATGCGTCCTCGAGCACGCCGCACTCGATCGCCCTGCTCCAAATGCTCTCGTCGATGCTGTAAGGCGCTTCCACAGACACAGGGACGGGAATTCCGTGCTCCTTCGCGTATGCGATCTCCTCCTCCCGAGACATCTTCCATTCTCTGGTCGGGGCGAGTATGTTCATGTTTGGTGCAAGAGCCATGATCGAGACCTCGAATCTGACCTGGTCGTTGCCTTTGCCCGTGCATCCGTGGGCTATGGCATTGCACCCCAGTCTCTTCGCCATCTCGACAAGCTTCACGACCATGAGCGGCCTTGCGATGGCGGTTCCGAGCGGGTAGTTGCCTTCATACAGCGCGTTCGCCTTCAGCGCAGGCATGACGAAGCCCTCGACGAACTCCTTCTTTGCGTCAATAACCCAGGCTCTGGAAGCGCCTATGGCCTTGGCCCTCCTCATGGCATCTTTGAGGTCGTCAGATTGACCAACATCGATGGTCACGGCGACGACCTCGCAGCCGTACTTCTCCTTCAGCCAGTGGATCGCTACTGAAGTATCCAGGCCGCCTGAGTACGCCAGCAGTATCTTGTCCTTGTCTTTGGTGTGAGCAGAGCCTTCCATGGCCCGTCGCCTCCGGCCTTTTCAAGCATGTGAGCGTATTTGGCCATGATGACACCGGAGAAACAGGAGCCGATAGCCATTGTCTGGTTTCTGACAGGCATACCTGCTTTCAAAGATGATTTTAGGTGCCATCGAATGAGCATCTGGCCATGCCCATTACC
>CAYOXJ010000242.1:0-1996 GCA_964407905.1 uncultured Thermoplasmata archaeon | reverse complement strand
TGGCTGAGTTCCATGAAGCATCTGCGAGGGGAGCGAAGGCCTCCCATTCGGTGTAGCTCAGATTGTCGTTGGAGAATCTCACAAAGCTTTGCCGGGGCAGGATGTCGTCCAACGCAATAGAGAGCGTCACGTCCGCTGATGAGGCATACGGTGCTCCGTCGTTTATCTTGAAATCGATGGGCTTCGGGCGCATTGCAGCGTAGCGAACGTTTCCGTCCACCATGTCGGACCAGCAGAAGTGCAGAGTATTGTCATAGAACGAATAGATGCTTTGGAAATGGATTTGACTGATTGCTTCGGTTCCACCGTCGTTCGTGAGGTCGTGTTTCCCGACTAGCTGGAAGGTCTCATTCGAGTACCAGAAATAGCCAAACATGCCCTCGGATTGAGTGTAGTTTCCCACACTCAACGACATGAGAGCCCGTTGTTCGTCGAAGTGCGTGGCTCCCGTAACCATGATACATATCGGGCTTTCGAACAGCTCGGATGTGTATTGCAGCGTCGTCTCAGTGGACCACGTGTTCCCCCAGTTGGCGCTCTTGACGAACTTGGCTTCGAACAGGCCGTCCCAGATGATGTCCAGGAAAAAGATGTAGATTGTGCTGTCCCCGATGAGCAGTCTCGGATAGCCACTCAGTATGCTGTTGACCTTCCGAGCACCCGTCCAAGAGGTCCCATTGTCGTGGCTCGAGTCGAAATACACGAAATAGTCTGTCCAGATGCCTTCGACGTCGCTGACGTACGCGAGGTAGATATCTTGATCCACTGGCGCGTTCGGAACCTCGCTCGCGTTGACCCACAGTCTCGGATCCAGAGCACGTCCCCCGTTGTCCCCATAGCTGACATAGGACCAATCCGCTCCTGCTGTGTCGCTCCGGTACAAGTTCCAGCCAATCGATCCTCCACCTGAGACGAGGTAGAGCGAGTCATTGCCAATCACGGATATCGACGGGAAGCTGTTCTCGATATCGTTCGGGATCCCATGCTGGGACCAGTCCTCGCCCCCATTGCTGCTCATCGCGAGCCCGGAGTTGCCTCCCGACGGATAGTCGAACCCGACAATGTAGATGTTCTCTCCATTGACCGGGACGTCCATCATGGGCCTAGAGTACGCCATTCCGATAGAGGTGGAGAAATCAAAAGAGGGTATTTCCGCATATGATTCTACGGTCGGCAAGGCCAGGATTCCAAAGATGAGCGACAGTCCGATGGCAACTGAAAAGACTGTGGTCAAACAGATGCGAGTCGCGGTATTTGGTTCCTCCAACTGAATCATTTCGACCCCCGGATGACCATGCCTGCCCTTGCTATTTAGGCTTTGTCTTATCCCGTCTGGCCGTTAGAATTCGTACTGGTGAGCTAAGTTGACAGCCCGCGTCTCGACCTCATCCTGTCCAGTGCCCGGCCCAAGAGACTGTACGCCTCTGCCACTCTCTTGGTCATGAGAAGGGCGCACAAGTAGTATCCGAGATTGCCCTGCCTCGCACCTCTTTCGCGAAGAAGCTTCATGACTCTCTTGGAGGCATCCTTCTTCCGCGGTGACATCCTTAGGGCGAGCGCCACCTTCGGGAGCTCCAGGTCGAACTTCTTGCTCCCCTTCTGATAGTATCCTAAGGCTCGATCGAAGAGCGCGTTGACCTCGATCTCGGCGATGTCCCTCATTATCTTGATCCCCTGCTGCCTATGGATCCTTGACCTCAGGAGGTAATCGTCCATCAGCTCGAAGTCGTAGCGCGTGTTGAGCCTGAACCACATATCGAAATCCTGTGTGGTTCTGAGCTTCTCATTGAAGAGCCCCACTTTCTCGAACGCATCCTTCGGTATCAGCGATGTGCAGCCATTCACCCCAAACTTCCATCGCCTCAGAGGGGATTTGAAGACCATCTCACAGAGCAACGCCTGATAGAACTTCTCTGGCGGAACCCTAGGAAGCGTGTACTTATTGAAGACGACGGACTTCTCATCAATGTAGTAGAAGTTGCTGTACAGGATCACG
>CAYOXJ010000241.1:0-2004 GCA_964407905.1 uncultured Thermoplasmata archaeon | reverse complement strand
ACGGGGGATACGCCCTCAATATAGAAACACTGTTCCAGCTCGATATGTAGATGTATTCACCATCGGTCTTGACGATGTCCTCTTCGTCGATTCCGGCGACCTGTACGTTCGTCGATGAATAAGGTACGCCAGCCGCTGAGTTCTCGGGCGCGAGTTCTGTTGGCGTCCCGAGCGAGTACCTCTCATCAGCCCAGCCTCCTTGGCTCACATCGACTGCAGAATCCTTCAGGAATTCTCTCAGAGATTCCTCGCTATAGAAGCTGGACAAGAAGTGGCCGCCGGTGCCACCGACGCCGGTAAGCACTACATATGTGATTGTCCCAGCAGCCACGGCAGCCAGTGCGATGAACAAAGCAATCAGTGTCTTCAAGTATTTGTTCATGTTGATCGAAATAGCTAGTGCACGGTTGCTATTTCAATGCACTCTGGGCGTTGACTGACAAGTCAACATTCGAGCCCTAGTGAATCGGCTGTCGTCGCAGATTAAGCTAGCGTGAGTCCGAACTCAGCCTTGCCTTTTCTTGGCTGGTGTTCCTATCCAATTCACGATATCACAATAGACTTGGGATTCGGAGGCCCAACTTAGGGCGTCCACCCACTGTGCTCAAATGCTCTAGAAGCACGGAAACGAGCAGAGAGCCTGTGCGAGAAAACAGCTTCTATCCATGCATGAGCACGGACTTGATTCTCTCTGCCCACTCCTCTGAGGCCTCGTCCACAGGAACGATTTCAATCTCTTCTGGGGTCGAGACACCGATGCCCAGCTCCGCAGCTCTTCGTATCTGGTCCAGCTTGAGAATTGGTCTGTCCTGCAACTTGGAGATCGTGCCATGGATCTTGAGCGCTGCCACGCCAGCGGCATCAAGAGCTACCCTGTCCGTCGATGCAAAGGTCAAGTCAGCTCTCCACCTGGTCCCGGACACTGGGCCTCCAGCGGTGAAGGCCTCAACACCGTCCATGACAACCAACGCAGGTCTGTAGGCGCAGTTCATCTCCGCGATCATGTTCCTCTGGTTAAGGACGGACGTATGGAGTTCCGTCATGTTGCTCCTGTGGACCATCCCCGTCGTGAGCTTCAGGGACATCGTGAAATGGCCTCCGTACTGGTGTGTCTTGAGACAGCAGAGCCCGATCACCGCATCCGCCTCGAGAACGGGCTTGGCGAACAGGAACCCGTTTCTCCAGTGGCTTCCTGGAGGGTCGATTCTGACCCATCTGTCCTTTGGCATGTCGTCGAACACGAGACAGTCGAACCCCATCCTCTCTGAGAGGGCGAACACGCCCTTCTCCTGGAACACTTTGCTCGTCTTGGCAGGCCCGCTCCTGTCCGCAACAACAACCCGCGCTGGAGACTGGGCCATGATCAGGTCTATCATCGTGCGCAATGTGTCGAGGTGAGTGGATCCAGGAGGAGGATCCGCAGTGTTGAAATTCGGCTTGACAAGAACGCTCTTCTCCTTCAATTCGGGCATCCCGAGGGCGGTGACGACCTTTCTCGTTCCACTACCTCTGTCCGGGTCGAGTGCTATGAACACTCTGGAAGTGCCCATTTGTCATCCTCTGCTTGTCAAGTCCAGCTCAAGCGTCAGGCTTTACATTATCTTTGCGCAGAAACTGTTCCGAGAGCCAGCTCAACGGCCTTCTTGGGGCTGTCGGCCTCAATCAGGTTTGGGATGGATCTGCTGTGAGCCCGCTCGAGCTTCCAGGTGCGCAGGCCGATTACCTTCTTGCCTATGTTCAGAGCATGTGCTATTTCCGAGAGCGTGCCAAACTCACCGCCAACTGCGATGAGCACATCAGCGGTCTTGACGAGCATGACGTTCCTGCCCATTCCCATGCCGGTCACGATTGGTATCTGGACGTATGGATTGGCATCGTCCTTGTTGTCCGAAGGGATTATCCCGATTGTGAGCCCGCCCTCGCTCCTCGCGCCCTTGCAGGCGGCCTCCATGACGCCGGTGAGCCCGCCGCAGACCAGGGCCGCGCCTCGTTTCGCAAAAACTA
>CAYOXJ010000240.1:0-2007 GCA_964407905.1 uncultured Thermoplasmata archaeon | reverse complement strand
AGCCGTAGGCTCAGCCGTGAAGGTTGCCAGCGAGTTGAACGTGGACAACAGGGTAATGTACAGGGTCGGCGTGTCGGCAAAACGGCTCGGCCTGGGCAACTCCAGGATCATCCATGGAATCCCGCTATCGGCGACAGGGAAGAACATCTTCTTTGACAGACCCAAGAAGTGAATCTAGGACTTGGCCTTCGGAAGGCCCAGATTCGTTCCGTCCAGCAAGTATGCCGAGAGGCTTTTCTGGTCAACGAGGTTGTTTCTGAACATTGGTCCGAGCATGGCGGCCGAGGGTGAGTTGATCGGGGTCCCCGTGAGAAGAGGATTGAATGCGGGAACCACCACCAGCTCTTCAGGACAGGTCTCATATCTTTCCAGGACGAGCCTCTTCCTCAATTTTCCCCTGAGCCAGCACTTTTCATTGATCCTTGAGCCAAGGGTATCCGTGAGCAGGACCGAAGGATGGATGTGTCCCATCACGATCTTCCTGCCCATCATGACATCCTTCGAAGGCCATACATGACCATGGAATGCTCCCAGGTCGTCAATCCTGAGACCATGCCCGGGGACGGCCCGAAGATCCTTGGGCAGAATCGAGGAGAGCCCTCCGTCGTGATTCCCCGAAACAATGGTGATAGCATCGTACGCCTTTGACAGCTTCTCCAAGAATGGCTTTACCACCCTGTCCTCATGGTAGCCAACGGAAGGTATTCTGTGCTTCACATCTCCCAAGATGAGGAGTCGTTCTCCGTGGATCCTCATCTCCTCGAGGGCTGCAAGCATCTTGGATGCCTGAGATGGAATGTTGAAGCCAGCCCTGTGAAGCTGCACCTCAATGCCGAGGTGCAGGTCCGCGACACAGACCCATCTCCTCCTGCCTTTCATGATAAGGGCGGGTGTGTCCGGAACTGGTTCGAGGTCCACGGCCCTCGATGACGTTTTGCCAAATAAATACCCTCCCCTACATGCCCATGAACAGCCTGTCCGCGAGGAGTGTTGGCAGCCCTGCAGACAAGATCGCATCCGAGGCGGCCTCGATGTCGTAATCGACTCTGTGGACTGTGCATCGCAAGCTTTCCGAATCGAGGAGGGCGTAGCTCGCCCTTGGGTCCCTGTCTCGTGGCTGCCCAACCGAGCCGGGGTTCACGATCAGTCCGGAAGGGAACCTCTTCACGAACGGGATGTGGGTATGTCCGAGGATTAGGAGATCACATCTCGCGACTGAGAGCATTGTCTCACTCGAGTCCTCTTCATAGACGTACTCCTCGACGCTTGTTGGAGATCCATGGCACATCGTAGCCTTCAGATTCGGGATTTCGAATCTCTCCTCCGTCTTCAACGAGCCCAGAAACGATCTAGTCCTCGTGGACATCTCGTGCGATGTCCAGTTGGACGCAGCAGCCGCGTAGGGGTTCATCCATGCGGTATCTCCGGTCAACGCAGACACATCATGGTTTCCCTGGACTGTGTGGTCTGCAAGCTTGTTGACCTCTTCGCAGCATTCGTTGGGGAATGCGCCATATCCAACGATGTCGCCAGCGCAGACAATCATGTCGGGAGCGGAATCCTCGATGGCCTTCGAGATTGCCTCAAGAGCGTGCAGGTTCGAGTGGACATCTGCGATGATTGCCAGCTTCACAGATACCTCCTCAGCACCAAAGGTATCTTATCGATTATGTCTGTTGTGAGAAGCCCGTAGCTCTTCTCCTCGAATGCGAGATTGCCCGCAACGCCGTTGGCAAATGCCCCTATCCTAGCAGCGGCAAAAGGCGTTGCCTTCTGCGCCATCATCCCCGCCACGAGGCCGGTGAGCACGTCTCCCGTTCCCCCCACTGTCATCGCATCATTGTGGACGCGGTTCAGCCTCACGTACCTGCCATCGCTTATGACGTCCAGAGGTCCTTTCAGAAGGACTGTCATCTTCAGTCTTGTCGCAGCCTCTCTCACTGTTCTGATCTTCTTTTCCGGATCGTCTGGAACGGATTTTCCAGTCAGTTTCTTGAACTCCCCTGC
>CAYOXJ010000239.1:0-2033 GCA_964407905.1 uncultured Thermoplasmata archaeon | reverse complement strand
TTGTTGCAGTCGTGCTCTTCGGAGGCTTCGTGGAGCCTGACGAAGAACAGCTTGAGAAAGCTCCGCGTGAGACGAAACTTAGAGTGTATGCGGCAGGCTCATTCGCAAACGCAGCCCTCGGACTGGTGGCGCTTCTCCTTTTCGCCAACTTCGCTGCGACAATAGCGCCATTCTACACGACGAATTATGTCGGTGTCCAAGTAGCGGGTCTCATGCCAGGTTATCCAGCAGAGAACGCAGGTATCCAAGCTGGCGATGTGATAGTCGGAGTCAATGGAGTATCGGTCCACACAATCACGGACCTGCAGCAGGCAATGATAGGCGTCTCTCCCGAGTCGAGGATAACAGTCTCGACGTTGCGCGGTGACTTCCAAGTCACAACAGAAGCGGATCCAAAGAATGCTTCAAGGGGAATCATGGGTGTCAGCCCGCTGAGAGATTTCATCACGTACAGTGGCAAGTTCCCGCTCCTACCTGACAGTCTACCCTATCATCTTCTTCGCGTGGAGTTCTGGGTGTCAGTCGTCTTCGTCAGCGTGGCCATCATCAATATGATGCCTTTGTACTTGTTCGATGGGGATCGATTCCTTGAGAATATGCTGAAGGCTTTGGGCGTGAACCGCACAAAGGAGATAAGGTGGTTCGCAACCGCCGTCTCATTGGCGATCCTCGGCCTCAACTTCGCTTTCTCGATCATCAGATTCGGGTTCATCAAACTGTAAGGGACAGGAGACAGTTGCCGGCGTGTTCCGGATGCGGAATGCATCAGATCTTCTATCACAGAGATCATGAGGGAGTCGGCCTCTGCAGGAAATGCTTCGTCGAGAGCGTCGAGACAAAGGTAAGACGTACAATAACGAAGAGGCAAATGCTGGATCTGAACGACACAATCGCTGTGGCGTTGTCAGGCGGAAAGGATAGTGTGGCCCTGCTGCGAATCCTTTGGAAGCTAGAGCGACGATACCCACCTGCTCGACTTGTTGGGCTGACCGTGGACGAGGGGATCTCAGGATATCGGACTGAAGCCATCTCCATATCAAGAGAGATTTGCAGAGAGCTGAACATCGAACATGCCGTGATATCGTTTGATGAGCTCTTCGGAGTCACGATGGACGAGGTCGCTTCAAAGCAGAACGAACTGCAGCCCTGTTCCTATTGCGGCGTTCTGCGCAGGAAGGCCCTCAACGAGGGCGCCCTTCGTGTCAGAGCTACGAAGGTTGCGACAGCGCACAACCTTGACGACGAGGCGCAGACCGCCTTGCTAAACGTGATGCACGGCGACGTAGAACGAATCTTACGCGCCTCCTCAGCTCCCCTGAAGAGACAAGCCAAGTTCGTCCCGAGAATCAAGCCGCTGGCCGACGTTCCTGAGAGAGAGACGACACTATACGCGTACGCGACCGGGGCTCGGTTCCAGAGCACACCCTGCCCGTACGGTCACGATGCAATGAGGGGGAACATCAGGGTCATGCTCAACAGGCTTGAGCTGAAACACTCGGGTGTGAAGCACACCATCTGCAGATCCCTCGAAAGACTCTCAGAGTCGTTCCATACGACGAGCACGCCTCGTGTGTTTCGAGCATGCTCCACGTGCGGCGATCCCACACCTAACGATGAATGCGAAGCCTGCAAGATGCTGAAAACGCTCAAGACTCGTTCGAGGACAAGCTCCGAATCGGTGCCCGTTCGAGCAGCTTGAAGCAGATAGCATATCGCACGTGCACGCTGTCTTCGGATTTCCTATGAGCGTCATCGTTTGATGAGGCAACAGTTAAAGGACAGCCGGTCGAAGGTTTGGCCGACGGTGGTGGGGGATCGAGGAGCTAGCCGTTCCTTGTTGCCCGAAATCGGCTACACGCGGGGATCCGTTAACCTGAGGGAGAGGCATATCGTTCCTCACGTAGGCTTCAGTTGCCGACGATGAGATCCTGCCCTGCCGGGCCGGTGGAGGAAGGGGCTCTTTCGAAGGGAAGAACTCACTTCTTTACGGCCGAACCCGGCGAGACTCGGAAGAGGGCAGTCGTAAGGTCGAC
>CAYOXJ010000238.1:0-2040 GCA_964407905.1 uncultured Thermoplasmata archaeon | reverse complement strand
GCTAGAAGAGGCGAACGTGAAGAAGGCGACTAGGAGGGCGAAGTTCAGCGCACTTACGAAGGGTGAGATCGAGAGAGCGTTCTCCGAGTTGGTCGATCTCGACTACAAGCTTGCGTCGGCCGCAGAGACCAGACAGCTGATAGATCTTGCGTGGGGGGCGGCCCTGACTAGGTTCATCTCCCTTTCCTCTGGCCAGCTTGGCAAGGATTTCCTTTCGGTCGGCCGAGTCCAGACACCGACGCTGGCCCTCGTGGTCGACAGGGAACGAGAGATAGAGGCATTCAGGCCCACTCCCTATTGGCTTGTGACCGCGGACCTCAAGAAGGATTCGGAGTTCACAGCCTCGCACGCGAATGGAAGATTCCTCGAAAAGGATGCAGCGCACACGGCCGCACAGAAGGCCAAGCAAGCGAAGAACGCAACCGTGAAAGAGGTCAAGGAGACGGAGAACACGGAGTGGCCGCCTGCCCCGTTCAACACAACGGCCTTCTTGATGGAGGCCAACAAGCTCGGCCTCTCAGCTGCCTCGGCAATGAAGATTGCGGAGGACCTCTACACTAACGGCTACATCTCGTATCCGAGGACCGACAACTCGGTCTATCCCCCGTCTCTGAGCCTGAGAGCAATACTTGAGAAGCTGAAGAATTCGGATTTCTCGCAAGAGGCTGAGGAGATCTCATCCCAAGAAACCCTGCGGCCCTCAAGGGGGAAGCTGAGCACAACGGACCATCCGCCAATACACCCAGTTGACGCTGCCAGGAGGGCAGAACTGAAGGGGCACCACTGGGACATCTACGAACTCGTAACGCGGAGATTCCTTGCCACTCTTGCGCCTCCGTGCAGATCGAAGACAACCGAGGTCAAGGTGGACATCGCCGGGGAGCCGTTCGTGAGCGAGGGTTACAACATCGTCTTCCCAGGATGGCGGAAGTACTATCCATACTACAGGATCAGAGAGATCACCCTGCCCGCATTGAGCCAGAATGATCTTGCCGAAGTCCTGAGAATCCACTCAACGGAGAAGAAGACGACGCCCCCTGACAGATACTCTCAGGGCTCTCTGATAAGGAAGATGGAGGAGCTTGGGCTCGGCACCAAGAGCACGAGGCATGAAGCCATCCAGAAGCTCTTCGACAGGAAGTTCGTGAAGGGCATCAAGACCATCGAGCCAACCGAGAGCGGAACAGCGGTGGTCTCAGCGCTGGAGGAGCACGCAAGGGAAATCACGAACGCGAAAATGACCTCCCATCTTGAGAGCGACATGGACCTGATCGCGCAGGGGGAACTGCAGCAGACGGAGGTCGTCGAGGAAAGCCAGGCCATGCTCGAGGACATAATGGACGTGCTCGAGAGACACAGAAAGGAGATCGCGGACGAGATCAAGAAGGCATTGAGAGAACAACATGCGCTTGGCCCGTGCCCGAAGTGCGGCACTGGACAACTCATGCAGATAAGATCGCGCTCAGGAGGTTCATTCGCCGGCTGCACGAACTACCCGGATTGCAGGAACACGTACCCCCTGCCTCACGGGATGCTGATCCTGCCCACGGAGGAGAAGTGCGAGACCTGTGGTTCGCCAAGGATCAGGACAGTCGCAAAGGGCCAAGCCCCAATGGTGGTCTGCATCGACCCGAGCTGCCCAAGCGCGCAGAAGCAGAGGTACATCGGAAAATGCCCCTCTTGCGGCGGAGACCTCAGAGTCATTCAGTCAAAGAAGGGAAAGAGATTCGCCGGCTGTTCGAATTACCCCAAGTGCAACGTTGTCTTCCCCCTTCCCCAGCAGGGCAGGATAATACCGCTCGAACAGGTCTGCGATGCCTGCGGTTCTCCGATGATAAAGGTCTTCATGTCGAACAGGGGCCAATGGGTTCTCTGCATGAACATGAAATGCCCCAAGAAGGCGCAGAAGGCTTCCAAGAAAGAGGGGGCAAGACCCGAGCAGACCGACAAGAATGAGAAGGGGCCAGCGTAGCCCTACTCTCTTGGGGGCGGCGGGACCTCTTCTTCCAGAGGGGGTTCGGGCTTCGAAACGGGCTCTGG
>CAYOXJ010000237.1:0-2075 GCA_964407905.1 uncultured Thermoplasmata archaeon | reverse complement strand
TATGGCCACAAGCGACGAGGTTTCCCGGAGGCAGCGCCCCACCGTAGGCCACTGTGGTTATGTCCATCGACATCGGAACTGATGAGTAAATGATGGGGGCACCTGGATGCACTAGCTGAACTATCGCATTCGCTCCGATCACCTGTGCATTGCCTATCAACACTGACCCAGCGATGGTTGCTGGCCCGCTCGCGCCAACAAGCGGCATTGTCATGATTATTGGTGGAATCCCCGCACCAGCGTACTCGATTGCCGGCTCGATGGTCTTGCCAATGATCATAGGAGATGACACGCAATTGATGGAAGAGAGCAAAGGTCGCTTCCTCAGCTCCTCCCTTCCGCCAGCGACTGCCGCAGCGATTCGGATCTCGGTGTCTGCCTCCTCCTTTCGGTACACGCCTCCGCTCACGATGTGTTTACGTGTGTTCTGGACAGATGCTGCGAACTCGTACGCTGTGTGGGCCTGGGTCGGCACATCCGAAGGCGTGACCATAGGGGTGTAAGCCACAATTTCCGGAATCGCGTCGATGAACCGGGCGCACTCTTCTACGTCCCTGAGCAGGGCCTCGCGGCGCTTCCCGGTCTTGAAGTCGAGGACCGCAATGCCCTCTCCGTCGGTGCTCAGGTAGTGATGCTCCAGGTCGAGGACGAAATCCTCCTCCGGTGTTCTTCCGCCCAGCTTGACGGGCCGAGCGCATTTGCGCAAACCCTCTTCCACGAGAGATCTGGGGATTCTGGCGATCTTCCCCCTCATGTCGACCTCTGCGCCATTCTTGCGCAAAACCTCGAGCGCTTCGTCGCTGAACACCTTCAATCCCATCGTCTCGAGCAGCTCGAGCGATCTCTCATGGACTTCCTTTCTCTGTCTTTCTGTGAGAACCGTTAGCTCTCCCAAGCCTCTCTTGACCGAAAAAACCGACATGCTCTCCACCGTCCACCTGTGTCTGAGACGCGGACGTGAAATGCCCGTCTTGTACTTAGAGCATGCGGAAAAGCTCCGTCTCCTGAAGATCGGCTACATGAACACGAGCAGATGCACATAGGACGCGATTCGTTTGTGATTGCAGTGATCACCAACAGACCGGTTTGTGTTGCCCAGCAAGTCTTCACTCTCTTCATCGAGGCGTACCCTCTGCGGACTCTCTTCTCAGGGCCAAAGAGCGATTCTGGCAATAGCAGCAACAAAGCTAGAAATAACAAAAACTATCTCGGGCTCAGTGTTGTGCATCCAGGATTGAAACCATGACAGATGTGAAGCTCATCCCAGCTGTGTGTCCCAGATGCGGGGCGAACCTCAAGTTCCCCGACGATCTGAAGAGAGCGCACTGCATGTACTGCGGGACACAGGTTATTGTAGCGGAAGTTGGCAGAAAGGACAGGGTTGAGTGTCAACTCTGCAAGGGATCAGGCAGGCTGAGCCTCTGTCACGCCTGCCGCGGGACGGGCGCGTGCAGCTGGTCCATTACGGCCAATATGCGGTCCGGCTTGAGCAGCACGATGGTCACCGCCCACTGTCTTAGCGGAAGCTGCTCCGCGTGCGGTGGCTCAGGCAACATCTTCCTCACTCCGTGCCCTGCCTGTGGCGGAAGCGGAAGATGCCCTGAGTGTCGCGGCAGTGGGAAGTGCAATGTCTGCCACGGTCTCACGATGCTTCCGAACCCGGCGGGACAGATCGTGTGCAAGACCTGCGGAGGAGATGGATTCGTCGATTCTGGAGATATCGAGATACCTTCGTCGGATAGATGCCCGACATGTGGCGCGAGCTGGGCGCCCGACGGAGTCTACTGCCCGAAATGCGGGCAGCCCAAGAACTGCCCCAGGTGCGGCGTGGCCTGGAAGGCGAGGGCCAGGTTCTGCGCCCACTGCGGGTACAGGAAGGGCTCCCGGACCTGAGACTGCCTGTCGGTCACTTTTGCCCAGTTTCCTTATGTACAGTACCGTTCATAGCTCGATATCAAGGTGAAAAACATGGACGAAGACAAGTTCGACGTCGAGAAGCTGAAGGAAGTCATGAACGTCGTCTCAACGGAGGTCCCGAAGCTGATCGAGTCAATAAGCAAGCAGATCTACAGCAC
>CAYOXJ010000236.1:0-2114 GCA_964407905.1 uncultured Thermoplasmata archaeon | reverse complement strand
GAGGATTGCCCCGACGAGCTTGGCTGTGCTCACCGATACAATAATCCGATTCATGGAGGCGACCCCCAACAGCATCGTCCTGATAGAAGGGATGGAGTACATCATGACCTTCAATGAGTTCAAGAAAGTTTTGAGATCCCTGGACTCCCTGAACGAGACCGCATGGATAACGAAGGCGAGGCTCCTCATCGCTGTGAACCCTACCGCCTTCGACGAAAAGGACCTCGCCCTGCTGGAGAGGGATCGAAGGGTCATCAAGGGCAGAGCCGCGATCGAGGAGCTCAAAAGGGAATCTAGAGTTGAGGGCGGCGTTGCTCTGTAGCACTACTCCCCATCAGGCAATTCTCCAATACGACACACTGACCGAAAGAGCTTAATCACGAGATTGCGGTCAGAAGTCCCGTTCCAGGTAGACAGGTATACCTCAGTGTTTCGAATTGAGGAATCGCGACTCCGTGCCACCTGAGAAGAGGGGAGGAGAACTAGAATGAAGAGGGTATCAGAAGCCTCAGCAATTGCATTGTTAGTCATTGTGCCGGCCCTGTTGATCTCTGCGCCCGTGTCAGCGGGTCCACCATTGGACAAGTGGACAGTGATGCTGTACATAGATGCGGACAACAATCTGGAGCCATTTGCCATGATGAACCTACAGGGATTGGAGAGCGTGGGATCGAGCGACCAGGTTAATTTCGTAGTCCTGCTCGACACGTACTCGGGCGGCACGAGCCTTCTGTATGTGAAGGAAGGAGGATCCGAGGAGCTGGACGACTGGGGAGAAGCAAACATGGCCGACCCGGCTACAATGACCGCGTTCATCAAGGCAGCAAAGAAGGCAGCACCCGCTAAGAGCTATGCCTTCATCTCGTGGGATCATGGCGGAGGCTGGAGAGGACTGAACTGGGACGACTCGTCCGTTGACGCAAGTGGGCGAGCGGACTACACTGACATGAAGGAGTTGAGGAAAGCCATGGTCGACGCCGGTCTCGTGTTCGATGTCTTCGCATTCGACCAGTGTTTGATGGCACAGCCAGAGGTCGCATACCAGCTGAAGGGGTACGCGGACTATGCTGTGTTCAGCGAGGAGACGATCTACGGACAAGGATTTCCCTATGATATGATTGCGAGCGATCTCGTCGCGGACCCCAACATGGAGGCCAGAGAGTTGTCCGAAATGATAGTCCGGGACTTCGGGGACTACTACAACTCGCTAACATGGGCCAATGATTGGACCATAAGCGCGTTCGACATGTCCTACATGGATGACCTCGCAGATGCTGTAGCTGACCTTGCTAGAGAATCACTCGAAACGCTCAGCACATACAAGACGCGGCTCAAGAACGACCGCTCGAACGCCCAGAGCTACTATTACCCGTATTTCATAGACCTCAAGGGCTACGTTATCAACGTCCTAGCGGACAAGGGCATCAGCGACGTCCCCTTGAAGACAGCTGCGGGAGACGTGAAGGACGCTATCGATGCAGGAATGATAGTGACGTACAACAGCAAGCACAACAGCGACTCATACGGTCTGTCGATATACTTCCCAGGCTACAGGAGCAGCTATCTGGGCCTCAAGGCTGCGTACGAGAACGTGCCTTTCGCGACGGACACGGGTTGGCTGTACTTCCTGCAAGCGTTCGCATCGAACAAGTGATTCGCGCAAGAGGGCCTCTAAACCCCTTCCCGTATCCTATTCCGGACCTCAGCTCTCAGCCTTCTTGTACGACCCCAGGACTTTGACGAAAGCCCCTGTCCTAAGAAGGCCGCCAATCGCTGCATGACAATTGGGATCATCGATGCTTCCATCGAAATCCGCGTAGAACACGTATACCCACGGCTTGTTCTTTCGTGGTCTCGACTCGAGCTTGGAGAGGTTGACTTTCCGTGAAGCGAACTCGCCCAAGCACTGATGAAGTGCTCCTGGCACGTTCTTGGTTGCGAACACAATCGAGGTCTTGTTCGCTCCGACAACAGGGCTGGGGTTCTTCTCGAGGACGAAGAACCTCGTGAAATTAACAACCTCACTCTGGATATCCTCTTTGAGAATCCTGAGATCGTACACGCTCGCAGCGCGCCTGCTGGCAATCGCCGCCAAGTCCATGCGTCTGGCCTCG
>CAYOXJ010000235.1:0-2122 GCA_964407905.1 uncultured Thermoplasmata archaeon | reverse complement strand
TACTTGCTCGGAGTCGTCATTTTACAAGCGTAATATAACAATGTTATATAGGCCCACGTCTTTCCCCCAACGAGAACCCGTGAGGAGACAATCAGGTGTAAAGACGACACCAGATAAAGGGACGAGGGAGGGTAGATCCGGCATGATTGCCAGGAAAGGATTCGCAGGGGATGCTATGGAGCCAATAGAGAAGAAACCAGCGAGAAGGACTCACAGATCGAGAGAAAGGTCAATTTTTCTGGCCGCCATTGCCCTAGTCCCGATCGCCCTCTTCGCATTCGTTCTCGCGCCTGTGGACACGAGCTCAGGGTCCCCGGCCAGAGAAAGCGATTGCACAGGATGTCACGATCCGATTGTCGAGACGCTGCTTACGGTCACGGGACTACCGTCAGAGTACACTCCTGGAGGGGTATACACCATCACTATACAGGTTGACGACTTGAACGGACCGAATGGTGAGAATGGGTTCTACATGATCTCCGACGGAGGAGTCTTTTCGAACCCCGGCGCCAATGCTGAAGTGAACACGGACACGACTGCATCAACGATTGACACTCGCCCGCGGCCTGAGTCCTCCTGGACGGTCGACTGGACCGCCCCAATGTCTGGTACGGTGATCATCCACGTCTATGCCGTCTCTGCGACCGACAGCTTGACGGGGCAATCAGCACCATCAGACGAAGATGTCGTCACGATCGCGAGCTCTGCGATACCTGAGTTCTCAGTTCTCTTGCTGCCGATCACAGGGATTGCAGTCATCATCCTCGGAGTCATCAGGCTCACCAGGAAGGGCAGACAATAGTAACCTGTAATACCAGGTTTGAATCGCCTTCCTTCCCCTTTGGGCTTTTACGAGGGGATCTCAACTTCCTGTTAGGATCTGGGCCACGAAGGTCTCCACCTTCCTCTGCCAGCCCTCTTCCAGCGGCCCCTTGATGCCGGTCACCAGGACGTTTCCTTCCGCGACCTTCTTCAAGCCCTTCGACTGGAGGAGTTCATTCATTATCGGTCTGACGCGCTCCCACCTCGCAATCTCCTCCTCAGTTGGCATCTTGCCTGTCTTCTTGTCAGGCTGGGGAGCACCCTCGGTCGTCAGGATGGCATACCTGGTCCCAGGCGGTAGCAAAACCTTCTTCAGAAACCGGCGCATACTGCCGATCGGCTTGCCGATGCGGCCGGGCGAGCTGAAGACATACAGTTCCGCCTGAGCGAGTTCCTTCGGACGCGCGTCTCGGATGTGGTGGACGCTAACAGTAATCCCTCTGGCGGTCATTAGTCTCTTGAACTCCTCCGCGACCATGGCCCCGTTGCCGAACTTCGAAGCGTGGAAGTACTCGATCTTCATTGTGACCGGAATCGCACTTCCTCCCCTAAGGGCTTTTTCGAGCTGAAGGGGTTCAACCGAGACCAAGCTGAGTCAGCATTTCCAGTTTGTCAAAGTACTCGTGGTATTCTGCTATCTTGCCGTTTTCGATCCTGATAGCAGCCGCGATCTCGACCTGATATCTCTTGTTCGTCGGGGGAATTGTCTTACCTTCTGGGGTCATGAGCGGACCTTTGTGGGTTCCCGATGCAACCATCTCGATGCAAATCCAGTCGCCCTGCCCAAAAGAGCGGACTTTCTTGATCCGTTCATCCGGAAACACAGCATGTAGGTCTTGGTAGCTCCTTCGAATGGCATCCCGTCCTCTGTAAGGTTTCACACCTGGTTCATAGAAGAGAGCCGATTCAGCATATGTCTCTGCCAACTTGCTCCAGTCCCGAGCATTGTAGCTAGCTATCATGCAATCAACTAGTCGGAGATTGTCTCTCACACTCATTTCACACCATCTCCTCCACGGTCGGAATCGCCTTTCCTTCCTAATGGGCTTTTGCGAGAGTAATGAGGACCCTGTGGATCTTGCGTGAATACCGATCTGGATACATCTCGCTGTAGATACATCCCGGTCAATGCAGAAGTTGCTACCAGCACTGCACCAGGGCCTTCCCCCATCTCGTGCTCAGATGAAGTTCCTGGAATTCCTGACCGATGCTGCTGCTGTCATCAGGAAACCATTTCAGTCGAGGCAAGATTTCCCTGTTCTTGAGATCGACAACAGAGACTCTTCCACCGCCGCCTTTC
>CAYOXJ010000234.1:0-2138 GCA_964407905.1 uncultured Thermoplasmata archaeon | reverse complement strand
CCTCAGCTGTTCAGAGATGCCGTCGAAGGTAGGCCATTGCCCAGCGCGGTCGCGGGAGGGCCGGTCCCCCTCGACAAGATACCCAAGATGAGGGGGCCGACGATCAACGGAACTGTCGAGGTGTGCAGGGGCTGCGGCAGAGGATGTGAGTTCTGCAATCCGAACATGAGAGTGATCAGGCACATGCCGCTCGATCGGATACTAGAGGAAGTTCGGATGAACCTGAACAGCGGCAGGTCGAAGATCACCCTACATGCGGAAGATGTTCTGAGGTACAAGGCGAAGGGAATGAAGCCCGATAGGGTGGAGGTCGTCCGCCTCTTCGAGGAGACGCTCAAGCTCACTGACAATGTGGGCATCAGCCACTTCGCCCTTTCATCCGCTCTCGCGGAACCTGCGCTCATTGAGGACATAAGCAGGCTGACGGGAGCGGCTGATGGCAAGAAGCATGTGTACGGCCAGACCGGCATAGAGACCGGTTCGCCAGACCTCGTGAACCTGCACATGAAAGGAAAGGCAAAGCCGTTCAAGCCCGAGGAGTGGCCGGAGGTCGTCAAGGAATCCTTCAAGCTGCTCGCAGAGAACAACTGGATCCCATGCGGCACTCTCGTCATGGGCTTGCCGGGCGAGAAGGCGCACGATGTTGCGAAAACCCTTGAGCTGATAAGGGACCTCAGATCCTACAAGAGCCTCGTCGTGCCGCTGTTCTTCGTGCCCCTTGGAGAGCTGAAAGAGGACCAGTTCTTCAGGCCGAATGCGATGCTGCCAGAGCATTGGATGCTTCTCGGCGAGTGCATTGAGCATGACTTCCATTGGGTGCCGGTCCTGATGGACGAGCTGTTCTCACAGAACAGAATCAGCTCAGTCAAGTCAGGGGGGTTCAGACTCGCGTCCTGGTATATGCAGTACAGGATCAGGCCTTCTCTCGAGCTGATGAGAGCGGGAAAGGATCCGCGAACGCGCCTGACCGAATTCGAAAGGGATGAGCTCGTCGCCCAGGGTCCCCGTGAGCACGCTGAGGCCTGAGCTGCGGCCTGGGCCTAGGTCGATTTGATCGATGGTTGTTCGCTCGGAGTCATCTTCGAGGCGACAAGGTAGATCGACATGAGCACAAGCACTCCACCTGCGATCGCGGCCGTGCGCATCGTCTCCCCGAGGAGGCCCATCGAGATTGCCAAGGCTGTCAACACCTCGATCAGCATTATGGTGGCCGAGGCCGTCGCAGAAACGCCCTCGAGGCCCAGCGCCCAGAGCAGAGTGGCAGCCGACGTGCACATCAGCCCGAGATAGATGATGGCAGACCATCCGAGCGGCTCGATGGTGCAGTCCGCGCCCGAGAAGTAGAGATAGCCCACGGGAACGATCAGCCAGGCAGTGCAGGTCGCAATCGCCCCTGAGCTCACTTCGATGCCAGTCCTCCTGGCCAGCGTCTTCTTGCTCAACACTATGAAGAATGCCCAGCTCCAGCCTGCGACGTACACCATCAGATCTCCGGCCAGCTCGGCCGTATTGAACGAGAACCCCTTGTCTGCTGTTATCAGAACGACACCTAACATTCCCACAACGATCCCAATCGTCTGGAGCCTGCTGAGCCGCTCCCTGAATGCGAAGTAGGAGATCAAGGCCACTCCTACGACATTTATGTCCACGAGGAGGGCGGTCTTGGACGCACTGGTGAGGGTCAAGCCGACGTACTGAAGCACGAAGCCCAATGCGTTGAGCCCGCCAATCAGCCACATCACGGGCTCCTTAAGAACGGAGAACGAGAACTTTCCTACGTATGTGACGAATCCGAGAGTCACAGCAGAAGCGATGACGAACCTCAGCCATAGGAACAGCACATCATTCCCGACATATCCCAGCCCCCATTTGGTGCCCGGGAAAGACGTGCCCCATATCAGGCTGGCCAGGACCGTCAGCATCACGGCATTCTGAGGATCTCTAGACGCCATCGTGGCGTGAACCGTGCAGTAGTATTAGAATCCTACTTAGGTTGCTCCTTGGGCAGATCGACATGGAACACGCTGCCCTTGCCCACCTGGCTCTCGACCCATATCCTGCCCCCGTGGGCCTCGATTATGCCCTTCGATATCGGCAGGCCAAGGTCGAGCCTGTTCACCTGGCGCGACAGCTCGCTG
>CAYOXJ010000233.1:0-2151 GCA_964407905.1 uncultured Thermoplasmata archaeon | reverse complement strand
TCCAGCATCCGTGGCAGTGCACAGGATCGGTGCGGAGGCAAAACTCGATTCCGCGGTTTGGATGTGCCGTGATGTCGTGTTCAAGCAACGGGTGGTCAAGAGCTACAGGCATCCGACGTTGGACAAATCGTTGCAGACATTCAGGATCAAGAACGAGGTACGCCTCATGTTCGAGGCAAGGCGCGCGGGCATTGCTGTCCCAGTTATTTACTCGGTGGACCTAGCGGAGAACAGGATTGTGATGGAGGAGATCAAGGGAATGCGCGTCAAGGACGCTCTTGAAGACCTCTCCAAGGACGAGGCCGAAGAGGTCTGCAGAAAGATTGGAGGCATCGCTGGGAAGCTGCACGCAAACGACATCGTTCACGGAGATCTCACGACGAGCAACATGCTCCTCGACAGCGACAGAATCGTCTTGATTGACTTCTCTCTTGGCTCGAAAACATCCGAGCTCGAGGACAAAGGCGTCGATATGCACCTTCTCGAGGAGGCTTTTCACTCTGCACACTACCGAAGGAGCGAGCTTTACGAGTCCGTGAAAAACTCCTACATGAAAACGTATCCCGGAGGGGCAGAGGTCCTCAGGAAGGTCAAGGAGATCGAGAAGAGGGGGCGGTACACGCGAAAAGAATAGCATTCGTCACGAGCAACACTGGCAAATTCAAAGAGATCTCCCAACAGATGGCCGAGCACGGGTATGAGCTGGAGCATGTCAAGAGCTCGTATCCGGAAATTCAAGGTGATACGCTCGAAGAGACCATAGTCCCGGGACTGCAATGGCTAATGTCCAAGTACAACAGGCCTCTCATGATCGACGACTCAGGGCTGTTTGTCGACGCGCTCAAGGGATTTCCCGGAGTGTACTCGTCATACGTGTTCAAGACTCTCGGATGCGACGGGATTCTGCGGTTGATGGAAGGCGTTGGTCAGAGATCTGCGAGATTCGAATGTTGCATTGGCTTCATGGCTCCTGCCGGGGAGCCCTACGTGGCAAAGGGTGTGGCAAGGGGAACGATAGCTGCTAGGAAGGCGGGATCGGGCGGCTTTGGATACGACCCGATATTCATCCCCGAGAAGCATGAAAGGACGTACGCTCAGCTCAAGATATCGGAGAAGAACAAGATATCCCACAGGGGCAGAGCCATCGAGATATTCGTGAAGGAATTGCCAGGACTGTTGCCGTGAGTCCTTATGATAATGCTTTTATTCAGGACGGCCCTAATCCCGCCCTGCAAAAGAGACCGGCCTCCACGGGGTAGTGGTCTAGCTTGGTATGATACGTGCTTTGGGAGCATGAGGTCATCGGTTCAAATCCGATCTACCCCACTTCTTCTCCATGTCGTTACTCAATTCTGCTCTTTCTGGATTTCAAAGTGACAAGGTTGTTGCACGGGTCTACGCACATGCCAAGCTGCAGATGACGCAAGAATTATGATGGTCTATGCAACTGAACGGCAGCGACCTAACGGTTCGTGTGTGAGAGATTTCCAATGAACAGGAAGACAGCTTTCAGGAAGTTCCCCGAGATCAGGACGAAGCGCTTGATTCTCCGGCAGCCTACGATGAAGGATGCAGAATGGTATTTCGAATACTTCTCGAGGCCAGAGCTTGTCTGGGGAGGGGGAGAACCTGGTCCAAGGAACATCAGGGATGCCCGGAAAGAGCTCAGGGAATACATGGTAGACCTGTACCGAAAGAGGTTGGGATTCCGATGGATAGTGACACTCAAGGGCGAAGGCCGGCCTATCGGTTCTTTGGGCTTTTACAAGTGGACGCATGAGCGAGGCTATCAGGCCGAGATGGGCTATGACCTAGCAAGAGAGTATTGGAGCAAAGGCATAATGACCGAGGCGATGAAGGCTGTTATCGACTTCGGCTTCGAGAAGATGGGGCTGAACAGGATCGAGGTCTTCATCATGCCTCGGAACAAGCGTTCAATCAAGTTGGTCAAGAGCCTCGGGTTCAAGAGAGAGGGTTTGCTCAGGCAACGTTATTTTGATGAGTTTGGGCATTTCACCGACGATGTCCTCTTCTCGATGTTGAGAACGGACTGGAAAGAGAAGAGACGATTCTGAGAAGCCCGGCCCTTTTCGGGAGACACACGGCCTCCTCTGAGGTATTCTTTCTTGATGCCACTGCAGGGCCCTGAGA
>CAYOXJ010000232.1:0-2171 GCA_964407905.1 uncultured Thermoplasmata archaeon | reverse complement strand
CCGGGCGATGATCCGCACATGTTCTATCATGTTCGTTCGGATCTGGCTTCCTTGACAGTCCTCAGCCTCGGCTTTCTCATTGTTCTCACAGCCAATATCGTCAATACGATTGCCACGGTGCCAAAGAGCGTCGACGGAAGGATCCAGAGAATGTCAGAAGGTTGAAACGTCAAGAGCGCGAATCTCTCGGCCGTCTCATCCCCGGAATACCCACTTTGGTTCTCCGGAGGAGTGCCCCTGGGCTCCCCCTGAGGCAAGAGGACATGGTCCGTCACCCCGAGATACGCGCCTAATACCACAGCAAAGACTACGCCAAGGACAAGGAGCCAAGATGTCGATAGCAGGATGATGATCTTGGTGTTCTCGTTCGGCGAGAGCAGGTCCCGCGCCTTCCACGAAAGACCATAGTACACGAAGCCGTGGTCCTCGTATCTCTTCACGAGCTCTCCCTCCTCCATCTTCTTGAGGTGCCTGTGCACCGCGGCCTTGTCGATCCCCAGCGATTCGGAGAGCTGCGAAACGGTCCTTCTCATGGGCTGCAGCGATCGCAGTATCTCCAGCCTCGTGTCCGAGGCGAGGGCGAAAAGCGACTTCTTGTCAAGTTCCACCCGCATCGCGTCCGCACCGAGGTGGAATAGCGTGTTCTGGAACATTAACCTCGCCCCTCAGGCACTATCAACCTCGACTGCTGTGCCATTGTAGGCTATGAAGTATTCCCGCCAAGGCGGCACGTTGTACCACACGAAGCTGATCTCGGACAGGTCCTCCAGAGACGAGGCCTTCACCAAGTAGTTAGAGATGGTGTATAGACAGTCCCCGATGTAGAGGGACCTCTCAACGTAGTCGTACCACCACGTCAAGGCATTCTCATGTTCGATGATCCCGCGGAGCGATATCCCATCAGTCAGCGACACTCTGAAAACGAACGCCCCAGTCTTGTACGAACTGCCGCCGAATTCGTCCCAGCTCCAGCTGCTCGCGGGGATCACGAGAAGCTCCTTCTCCAGGTCGAAGAGAACCGCCTTGTGTTCGTACATCGCGAGCGACCACGAGCTATCCGAGGTCACGAACTTGCTCTGCTCGACCGGGTTCGCGGGGTCGGACACGTCGTACAGGGCGACTTTCAAGCTCCAGTCTTCAGATCCGATTCCGAGCACGTGGTCATCATCAACAGGGTGCAAGTAGGACGAGAATCCAGGCATCTGAAGCTCCCCGACGACTTTCGGGTTCGTCGGGAGACTCAGGTCGATGACGAACAACGGATCCACCTGCCTGAAGGTCACCAGATACAGGACATCTCCAACAAACCTGGCTGCATAGATCCTCTCGGTTGGCGCGAGACCTTTGAGCGCTCCTACTGTATTGAGGCTCTCATCCAATACGTACACGTTGTTCTTGGGCTCAATCCAACTCGTCGTCGTGGCGACTCTTAGGAATGAGTCCTTCTCATCCATCGAAAACTGGTTCAGGAGCCATCCCCTGACGTCACCCCTAGCAGTGGTCTCCATCGAGAGGCCATCTACGGACACTTTGTAGACTGTGGTCAACGTAGAGTCCTCATCCTCGGGCGTTCTCTCCAAGTCGAGAGCTATCCACTCGCCGGTCCACTTCTGGATCGTGAGATAGAGGGCGTTGTATGACATGTATATTGTCGATGCATATCCCGCGACGATCGACATGTGGTTTGACTCCTCCGTCTCGACATTCACCGCGAGCAAGTTGAGGAAGGAATTCGCCTCGGTCGTTTCCGGATCATAGAATATCTTGCTCAGGCTGAACTCACGAGAATTGGAGCCAGCCCAGAGCTTCGGAATGGCCAGATCACCTTGATAGATCCAAGTGTACGACTGGGCAATCAGGTACACTCGCCCATCGATCATCCTAGATGTCAGCGGATATCCCGACACGCCGCATGAGAACTCGAACACAGGGTTCTCCGCATCGGTGACGTCAAAAACAGATATCATCGTTCTCGGCCCTTCCCAGACGATATTGGTGGCATTCAGTGGGGATCGCTCGATGTAGTCCTCCCAGTAGTAAGGAGGACTGACCTCCGAAATGATCACAAGCCTGCTTGACACGATGTACAGTCCCTTGATCCACACATTCACATCATCAAATCCCGGGCCAATCACATCCTTTGCGTCGATGCGCGATGCATTGGCTAGGCC
>CAYOXJ010000231.1:0-2191 GCA_964407905.1 uncultured Thermoplasmata archaeon | reverse complement strand
AGGATGGATACGACGAAGGGCATACCAGGTGTGAGGTGGGACCAGCATGGTATGCCGGAATTCATCCTAGCCACTGGCAAGGAGACGGCGAATGGGAGGGACATCACGATTGGTCAGCACGATATCCAAGAGATACAGTTGGCCAAGGCTGCTATCTTCACCGGCGTGTCTGTGCTAATGCAGAAGTTGAAGCTCGCGAGCTCCCAGATTGCGCGGATATACGCTGCTGGTGCATTCGGAACCTATGTCGATGCATCGAGTGCCATTGCCATTGGCATGTATCCGGATGTGCCAGTCGAGAGAATCAAGTTCATCGGAAACGCAGCTGGGTCAGGGGCTAGGATGTGCCTCAGGTCGGTGGCTATGAGAGATCTGGCAGATGACCTCTCCAAGAAGGTCCGATATGTCGAGCTCGCAGCGGAGAAGAACTTCCAGAGCGAGTTCGCTCAAGCGATGTTCCTGCCACACAGAAATCTCTTGCGGTTCCCCAACGTAGCAAATGCCATGTCAAAAAGCAAGTGAAGGGGCCTCTTCGCCAGCGGACGGTCTGCCCGTCAATATCGATGAGTCTGCGCCGACCACATCTACGAGCCCCGCTGGCGCCCTGCGATCTCCTGCGCGCATGGAAACATACCACACGGGGAGCGTGCTCCCCCAGAGATCCTCGACCCTGAACCGCGGTCATCCACACTGAAGAAGTACAATATGCTGATGCACACTGTCGAGCGGAGGAGCTGCCAAGGAGCCTTGGCGGAGCTACCACGACAGGTCCAAGATTCGTCTAGCTGAGGTCCCCGAGAGGTTTAATTAGGGGCTAGGCATTCAGCGGTGGGGGGTCTGGTTCTAAGCACCAGCATCTCAGAGGTATGTGAAAGAATGAAGGCTATGGTTCTAGGAGTAGGAGCGATTGGGTCGGTGACCGCTGACGTCCTCGCCCAGTCAGACGAATTCGATAAGGTGGTCCTTGGAGCACGAAATCTGGAGAAGGGCAAGAGGCTTCAGAGGAAGATCTCATGCGACAAGGTTTCGGTGAAGAAGATCGACGCTTCCGATGCGAGGAGCATGGCGAAGGCGTTCAAGGGCCTCGACATCGTGTTGAACGTCGTGATACCGAGGTACAACTTCGCTATTATGGAGGCTTGTGAAAAGGCGAAGGTGCACTATGCGGATACAGCATGGGATATCGCGCTGGACAAGACGAAACCGGGACAGATAATCAAGCCGGCGCCACCGTCGTTCCTGTACCTCAAGAAGGACAAGGCCTGGAAGAGGTTGGGGCTCACAGGGATGCTGGGCATAGGCTGCGACCCTGGCCTATCCAACCTGTTCGCGAGGATGGCCGCCGACAGGATGGACAGGGTGAAGCAGATCCTCGTGAGGGATGGAGACAACGGCTATGTTGAGGGATACGGGTTCGCGCCGCTCTGGTCGCCCGAGACGCTCATCGAGGAAGTCCTGATGCCCGCGACCTACTACGCCGACGGCCATTACCGGAAGTATGGCTCATTCGAGAACAAGGAGATGTTCGACTTTCCCGATGGAGTGGGCGAGATCCCGATATACAATGTCGATCACGAAGAGCAGGAGACCCTCCCGACATACATAGGCGAGGTCCTGGGCAAGGGGTGCGACTACTGCGACTTCAAGATCGCTCTCGGGGACGAGTACGTCGACGCGATCAAGATGATTGGCAAGCTGGGCCTCTCGAACCCCAACAAGATCGATGTCAAGGGCGTCAAGGTCGCGCCGAGAGATGTGGTAAACGCTGCGCTACCAGATCCATCTCAGCTCGGACACCTTGCCAAAGGCCAGTGCGCGATCGGAGTGGTCACCAAGGGAGTGAAGGATGGCAAGGAGGTTGGATACTACATCTGGACCTCTCTCGACCACAAGAAAACCTGGCAGAAGTACGAGAACAGTGCAACCGCGTGGTCCGTGGGCGTGCCGCTCGGGATCGCAGCCATCCTGTTTGCCCAGGGCAAGATCGCGCAGAAGGGCGTCTTCCCACCGGAGATGATGAGTCCGGCGCCCTTTGTGAAAATGTTGCCAAAGTACGGCATGAACTGCTGCGAGAAGAAACTCTGAACGAGCAACTGCTGGAGGCCTTGGTAAAACCAAGGCCCCAGAAGTCCTTCTTTTGTCGAGAGCAGTCGCCCCCTGGTTTCTCACCTTATCGCATTTCGTTTATACC
>CAYOXJ010000230.1:0-2248 GCA_964407905.1 uncultured Thermoplasmata archaeon | reverse complement strand
CTCGAGTGCGCCCGAAGAAACGATGTGAAGACCTTCGTTTTCTCCTCGACGTCCGCAATCTACGGCAGGGCCAAGGTCCTGCCCACACCAGAGGACTACGGCCCGTGCCTCCCAATATCGCTCTACGGCGCGAGCAAGCTTGCCTGCGAGGGCCTCGTATCGGCATACGCAGAGCTCTACGGCATCAAGGCCTGGATCTACCGCTTCGCGAACATAGTTGGCCACAGGAGCACGCATGGGATACTCTACGATCTCGTCCAGAAACTGAACAAGAACAGGAAGGTTCTCGAAGTCCTGGGCGACGGCAGGCAGATGAAGTCATACATGCTCGTTGACGAGTGCGTCGATGGCATGGTCTATGGTTTCAAGCACGCAAAGGACAGGGTGAACTACTTCAACCTGGGCGCCGAGGACCAAATCACGGTCAAAAGGATCGTTGAGATACTGCTCGAGGAAGCACACCTGAAGAACGTGAGGGTCAAGTACACAGGCGGCGAGAGCGGCTGGAAGGGCGATGTCCCGAGGTTCCTGCTCTCGACGAAGAAGATGTCCAAACTCGGATGGAGGCCGAAGCACACAAGCCAGGAAGCCATCCGAGAGGCCGCGAAGATCGTTGTCAAGGAGTACCTCAAGAAGACAGAATCCACTTGGGTGCCGGTAGTCAGGCAATAGTGCCCTCAGCGGAAAGGGACTGGAGGTCAGCGGGATGAATCGCACAGGCCGAGGAACACCATGACCAACCTCGTGACCAAGCTAGAAGACGTGAAAGGATGGGAGACGCTTAGCGGCGACGCGTACCAGCGAAGCCAGTTGCGATGGAAGACCTTCGTGTCGCGGGAACTCGTGGGTTCTGGAAACATGAGCTTCGGACTCGCTGTTCTGGACCCTGGCAGGGTCCACGGTGTCCATCATCATCCTCATGCAAACGAGTTCTACTATGTTCTGGTAGGCCTCGCAAAGGTGACTCTTGGTGACAAGAACTTCGTTGCAGGCCCTGGAACCACGATATACATTCCAAAAGGCACGAAGCACGGAGTGGTCAATGAGAGCGAGAAGCCCTTCTCCTTCATCTGGGTGATCGAGGGCAAAGTCCCGATTGAGGACTACTGAGATCATTTCGTCGCGAGACCTGCCAATATGGCTCCCCCAGAAACCGATTCGAGCATCCCAAAGACGAGCTGTAGGCGCCAGGTCAAAGGGTATTAGTAACGGCTTGGCATACGCTTCCGAAAAGACGGTTTTCCCGCACGATTCCGGGCGGCCGATAATAGGGTGACCAGCATGCTCCAGGGCGTGAAAAGAAAGCAGGTTCTGAAACTCCTGACCGACGACCAGGTCGAGAAGATACATGAGGCGTCCCTGAGGATCCTCGCGCACACGGGCCTCAGGATAGACAGCGAGGACGCCGCGAAGAGGCTGGTCAAGAACGGCGCGGCGAAGCATCCAGCCAAGAAGGGCGTGATCACCTTTCCAAGGCCGATGGTCGAGGAGGCCATCAGGCACATACCGAGGTACGGGACCTACTGCGCGCGCGACCCGAAGAATGATATGAAGTTCGACGGGGAGACAACATATGCACACTGCGAGGGGGGCAACCCGAACATGGTAGACCTCGACACGGGCGAGACCAGAATGGCGACCTACAAGGACGTCTGCGAGACCACAAGAGTCATGGACGCGCTCGAGAACTGTCACGGAGTTTCCAACTTCGTCGTCGCGACGGACGTGCCCTCTCAGATATTGGTCGTGAAGTCCATGGAGGCGATGATGAAGAACACGAGCAAGTGCATCTCGGGCTACGCGCTGCGGGTCGAAGAAGTCGACGCAATCGCAAAGATGTGGGCCTGCGTCACAGGAGGGCTCGAAGAGCTGAGGAAGAGGCCGCTGTTCACGTGCTACGGCTCCCCCAGCAGCCCGCTCACCAACACGCAGCCCCCGAGGCTTTGGCTGCCTCCGGTGCGGACCAGCTCGCGGATGCCGCAAATGAACACTCCCACGCCACCGAGCAGCAGCACGATGACCACCGGGAGCATGGCCCACCCGCTGAGGGTGCGGACCTCTTTTTCTCTGTGCACTTGGGCAGATTTGTCTGGTTGCATAATCAATCCCTTCACTTTTCGGTTAAGCAAGAACGTCGTTCAGTTCTATCGCGGTGATATCATAATGCAATCACAAGCGCTGTCAAACGTTTTTTTCACTTTTTCCGCACGCTTGAAGCGAAGCAATGAACTGGCTTGGGCCGCAATGG
>CAYOXJ010000229.1:0-2250 GCA_964407905.1 uncultured Thermoplasmata archaeon | reverse complement strand
CGACATGCTTGGACGTGTTCTCGATTGCCGCCACCATCTCCTTCAAGAAATGAAGCTCTCCCTTGACATCGTGGGCGACCACGGTCGGGCCGTAGAAATTGATGTTCTTCAGGGCATCCGCCACGCGAGCGAAGGTCGGAATGTCTGAAAGCTTCGACTCTCTGATGTTGCCAGTTGTGTGGTCCAGCACCCTGATGCCAGTTGCCGAGTTCGTGTAGTATGTACGACCAACTCCGAGCTCGATGGATCTCGAGCTGTCTCTGGCAGCGAGCTTGAATCTGCCGGGGACCTTCTCCACGGCGTCTCTGATGATTCGTTCCGGGATCTTCACGACAGAACGAGCTCGGTCCAGTGAGGCTCCTTCACTTTCGAGCATTTCTTGGCTTTGGCGCTCGTACATCGCAACGCCTGTCTTGTTCAAAATTGTCATCGTGGCCAAGTCGACTCGCTCGATGTCGTCCTCAGTCAGCACCTCAAACCGCAGTGATAGCCCCCCTGCTCCCGGGGCGTATGGCGATTGGGGGTAATCTCGGTTGCTGAAAGCCACCTTGAGGTTGCGTCGGCTCCTGAACGAATTCCTAGCTCAACGTAGAAATAAGCCTTTGCCATTCACCCTCCCGAGGGGAGAACTTGGATGGGCCGTCAGTGGGACTCCAGCTGCAGAGGCTGAAAGAGGCAGTCATAGGTTGCGACTTGGACAATGTGGAGAAGATCGCCCGAGAGGCACTGGACATCGGAGTGAAGCCCGTGGACGCTATACAGGAGGGCCTCGCGAAGGGGATCAAGGAGGTGGGCGAGAGATACGGCAAAGGGGAGGCGTATCTCCCGGAGCTGGTCATGGCGGCGAATGTCATGAAGAAGGCCGTCGCCGTACTGGAACCTCACATACCGAAGGGCACCGATCTGGGGAGCCTCGGGAAGGTCGTGATAGGCACCGTCGAAGGAGACATACACGACATCGGCAAGAGCCTTGTCGGGACCATCCTTGGCACTTCGGGCTTCGAAATCCTGGACCTCGGCGTGGATGTGCCGGCAGAAAAGTTCGTCAGTGGTGTGGCAGGACAGAACGTCAGGATAGTGGGGATGTCTGCCCTGATGACAACGACGATGATCAGAATGCCGGAAGTGATATCAGCACTGGCAGGAAAGGGCGTCCGGAAAAAGCTGGTCGTGATGGTCGGCGGAGCGCCCACGACGAAGGAATGGGCAAGGGAGATCGGCGCCGACGCTCAGGCCGGAGACGCGGTGGAGGCATCTCAGCTGGCTCTGAGCATGGTCAAAGGAAGGTGAGCCCTTGGGCAGAATCGGCTTCGACACAGAGAGGAAAGTCAAACTGAAGGTCATGAATCAGGAGGAAGAGGACGCCATCCATTGGGCGAGTCTGAACATCCTATCGAACATCGGCATGAAGATCTACAGCAAGAACGCCATGCAGACGCTGAAGGATCACGGCGCTGATGTCGATTTCTCCACGAAGATGGCGAAGATTCCGACTCACTTGGTTGAGGAAGGGCTCAAGAGAGCGCCCAAGGCATTCAGACTGTGCGGAAGAACGAAGGAGAACGACGTGCTCCTCGATGGCCGACATGTGTATTTCTCCACAGATGCGACGGGTCTGGCGACTTACGATCTCGAAACTGGAGAGAAGAGAGGATCGACCAAAGAGGACGTCAGGAAGGTCGCGATTCTCACGGACTATCTCCCTGGCGTAGCGGTCTTCAACCCCAGCGTGACCCCGCTCGAAGTCCCGCCTCATGTGCACACTCTCCATGAGCTCGAGGTCGGACTCAACTACACCGCAAAGCACACGATGGTCGAGGCGGTGTTCATAGCTGACGAGGCGAAGCTGGAAGTCAAGATGGCATCGCTCGTGACCGGGGGCGAGAAGGAGCTCAGGAGACGGCCGATCATATCGTCGATCATGTGTTGCATATTTCCGTTGACCCTCGATGGAGGTGCGATGGATGCCTCGATGGAGTTCTCAAAGGCGGGCGTTCCCGTCCATCTCATGAGCATGCCTCAGGCAGGCACGACCGGGCCAGCAACGCTCGCAGGATGCGTAGCGATAAACAATGCCGAAATCCTCGGAGCGAACACAGTGCTACAGCTCGCGTACCCGGGCGCACCCGTTCTGTACAGCACTGTGGGCTCGCCGATGGACCTCCGAACGGGGGGATACGGTGGCGGCGGAAGGCCGGAAACAGCCCTTATGAACGCAGCTGGCGTGCAGCTCTCGAAGAGGTATGGGAT
>CAYOXJ010000228.1:0-2268 GCA_964407905.1 uncultured Thermoplasmata archaeon | reverse complement strand
AAGCTCGGATTCCGATCATATTCTGGCACCAGACCTTTGCGATACACAACTATGTGACGGGTTGGTATGTTCACCCGCTAGGCCAGGAGCAGGTCATAGACATTGTGGATGTCGATATCGAGAAGTAGTGCAAAACCCAGCAAACCCTTTCCAATTTCATCTCATCGATTGAGGTCAACAGGAGCACACGGAGCACAAGCAGTCATGTCAGGGTACGGGGGACCATGACGGGAGGTCGCCCATGGCGGATTTAGCGTCGTACGTCATCAGGAAGATTCTGTTGGCCATCCCGGTCATAATACTAGCTACATTCATCGTTTTCTTGATGCTCTATCTCACCCCCGGTGACCCTATCGTAGCCATCGCTCCTCCTCACGCTTCCCAGGAGGACCTGCAGAAGCTCCGCGAGAAGTACGGATTTGACGAACCATTCATTGTCCAGTATTGGAAGTTCCTCTCGCGGCTTGTGCAGGGCGATCTTGGGCAATCGGTCGGGCGCGCTACTCTCCATATGGATGTTAGCACCCTGCTCCTGCAGAGACTGCCTAGGACGTTGGAGCTCATGGCGATAGGTCTGACCATATCCTACTCCATAGGCATCCCATTAGGTGTGTTATCCGCACGGAAACAGAACTCGCTGAGAGACAGAAGCGTGATGGTTTTCACGCTTGTCGCATATGCCATGCCCTCATTCTGGCTGGGCATCCTGCTCATGCTGCTCCTTTCGGTCTATCTTGGCTGGCTGCCGGCGGAAGGAACAGTAGGCGGCTTCAGCAGCATTATCCTCCCCGCGTTGACCCTGGGATTGGGGAACGCTGCCCTAACGACGCGGATGATGAGATCGAGCATGCTGGAAGTCGCGAGACAGGATTACATCACTCAGCTGCGATCGAGGGGCCTCCCAGAAAGGGAGGTGATCTTCAGGCATGCGCTGAAGAATGCCATCCTCCCAGTAATCACGGTGATCGGTCTTGACATAGGCTGGTTCGTCGCAGGAGCTGTGGTCGTCGAGACCGTATTCTCCTGGCCTGGGATAGGCATGCTCATAACAACATCCATTACCAACCACGATTTCCCGACCGTCCAGGGATGCATACTTGTCCTGGCCTTTTTCGTCGTGCTCGGCAACTTGCTGGCGGATGTTCTCTACGCGTTCGTTGACCCGAGGGTGAGGCTCGGATGAGGTTTCGCAAAGTACTGAGCGACAGACTGATTGGCTGGAAGATGGCAGGTGGGTTCAAACAGTCATTCCTGGACATCGCCCAGAGAAGCGCAAGAAATGCCATGTTTGCCACAGGCTTAGCCATTATCATTGTCATGGTCATGCTGGCCGTTCTCGCTCCGATTCTCCCGCTTGCGGACCCGACCCCAAGCCAACTGGACCCCGAGGAAAAGATCCTGCCCCCATCCTCGGATCATTGGTTCGGCACCGATGAGCTGGGCCGTGATGTTTTCAGCCGAGTAATCTGGGGCTCAAGAGTATCACTGACGGTCGCCACTATGGCGGTCTTCGTCTCATTGATGATCGGAGTCATGTTGGGGCTGACTGCGGGCTACTTCGGTGGCAAAGTGGACTACCTCATTGCAGGTACCATAGACCTCTTTTGGACCTTTCCCGCTTTTCTGCTCGCGCTCGCATTTGCGGCAGCCCTCGGTCCGAGTCTCACGAATGTGATACTGGCAATCTCTATCTCCTATTGGGCCGGGTTTGCGAGGCTCATGCGCGGTCAGGCGCTCACCGTAAGGGAGAGGCTGTTCGTCGAAGCGAGCAGAGCCCTTGGCGCTAGGAACGTCAGAATAATGTTCACGCACGTCCTGCCGAACTGTCTCGCTCCTCTCATCGTTTGGGCATCAATTGGGGTCGCCGACGCGATCACGATCGAGAGCAGCCTGAGCTTCCTCGGGGTGGGCACACAGCCGCCCACTCCTAGCTGGGGGTACATGTTGTACCGCGGGATGCCATACCTTGAGGAAGCTTCTTGGATCGCGACGTTTCCGGGCGTGATCTTGTTGCTCACGATTCTCGGATTCAATCTGTTTGGAGATGGACTGCGGGATGTGCTCGATCCGCGGATGAAGGGGCTGAGAAGATGACGTCGGGGAAGAAGCCCGTCCTCGAGATCAGAGGCCTGCGGACACAGTTCTTTCTTCACGAAGGGACAGTCACCGCGCTTGATGGGGTGGACCTCACAGTGTTCGAAAACGAATCAGTGGGCATCGTTGGTGAGACTGGCTGCGGCAAGAGCATGGCCGCCTTCTCCGTGCTCA
>CAYOXJ010000227.1:0-2269 GCA_964407905.1 uncultured Thermoplasmata archaeon | reverse complement strand
GCGGGTGCGGACCTCGCAGGCGTGAGCAGGCTCCAGATGCCTCCAAACGTTCACGTCGTGCGTGTGATGTGCAGCGCGAGCGTCAAGCCGGAGTACGTGTTCAAGGCCATATCACAGGGAATTGACGGCGTCCTCGTGCTCGGATGCCACATTGGCGACTGTCACTACATGACTGGCAATCACAGGACCGCGAAGCGGATTCCCGTCGTCAGGAAGGCCATCCACGACCTCGGCATAGATGAACGGAGGGTTCACCTGGACTGGGTAAGCGCCGCAGAGGGCGAGAAGTTCCAGAAGGTCGTCACGGAGTTCGTGAACGACATCAAGAAGCTCGGGCCGAACCCGCTCAGAGGGGTGAGGTTCTGAACGAGCTAGGGCAGAAGCTGAAGAGGCTCGCGTTCGACAGCGGTGACGCGGACTTCCTCCTTGCGATGAGGGAGGAGCACGGGAACGTCGCGCCAGTGCTGGTCTCGAGAGGGGAGGATCTGGGCGACATCAGGATTGACGTGCCATACCAGCTCATCACCGTTCTTTCCGGCCTATATCCATGGGTGACAGAGGGCAAGATCGCTGTACTCTGCAGACGATGCGACGAAAAGGCGCTCGCTGAGATCATCAAGCGCGGGCTCATGGACGAGAAGAGAATTGTGAAGATCGGCCTGGCCTGCACTAAGGAGCAGATAGCAGAGTGCAGGTGCGCGGACCCTGTCCCGAGCGAGGTGCACATTGGGGAGCAGGGCAGGCCCGTCGAGAAGGACGAGCTCATGGAGAAGCTGCTGAAGCTGTCTTCGGAAGAGAGGCTGAAGTTCTGGGTTGCGCAGTTCAGGAAATGCAACAAGTGCTTCGGCTGCACGATCAGCTGCCCCGTCTGTTTCTGCGACGAATGCGTTCTCGAGGAGAGGACTTTCGTCGCGGAGCAAGGCATCCCGCCAGGCCTCTCCTTCCATCTGATACGCGCATTCCACATGTCAGACAAGTGCATCGAGTGCGGTGAGTGCGAAAGATGCTGTCCCGGGGATATCCCGCTGTTGACCTTCAGGAAGATGATGGCGAGGGACGTGAAGGATCTGCATGGGTTCGTGCCGGGAGATGCCAAGACCATCAGCCCGCTGCTCACGACCCTCGAGGACGAACTGCTGGAGGGCGAGTGCGATGAGCGTTAGCCACGTCCTCACGACCTGTCCGTACTGCGGCACGGGCTGCAACTTCTTCCTGCAAGTTGCCGACGGGCGCGCAATTGGCGTCGTGCCCTGCAAGACAGACGAGATCTCTCAGGGAAGGCTGTGCATCAAAGGATACAATGCTCACGCGTTCGTACACCATCCTGACCGGCTCAAGTACCCGATGATCAGGAAGGAAGGTCAGCTGAGGAAGGCCACTTGGGACGAGGCGCTCGACAGGATCGTCCGGGAGGTCAGAAGGATCACCGAGAAGCACGGTCCGGATTCGGTCCTCGTCCTCGCGTCCGCGAAGTGCACAAACGAGGAGAACTACGTATTCCAAAAGCTAGCGCGAGCGGCCATAGGCACGAACAATGTCGACCACTGCGCGAGGCTATGCCACGCGTCAACGGTCACAGGACTGCTCTCATCGTTCGGCAGCGGAGCGATGACAAACACGATTGGCGAGTTCGACAACGCCGAGTGCGTGCTCGTGACAGGTTCCAACACGCTCGAGGCGCACCCAATCATCGGCTCTAGGATCCTGAGGGCTGTCGACAGAGGGGCGAAGGTAATCGTTGTTGATCCGAGGGATACGCCGCTTTCCAGGGTCGCTGCCCACAACCTCAATCAAAGGCCCGGCACGGACATCGCATGGATCAACGGCATGATCAAGGTCATAATAGACGAAGGACTCGTGAACAACGATTTCGTCAAGAACAGGACCACGGCCTTCGAGGAACTGAAGGACTCGGTCAAGGACTACAGCCCGGAGAAGGTCCAGCTTATCACAGGCATCCCAAAGAAGAAGCTCGCAGAGGCTGCAAGGCTCTATGCCGGCACTGGAAAATCTATGATTGCCTATGCGATGGGAATCACGCAACACAGCAACGGCACGGACATCGTCAAGGCCCTGGCCAACCTCGCGATGGTCACTGGGCACATCGGGAGGGAGTCGACCGGCGTCAATCCTCTCAGAGGCCAATGCAACGTCCAGGGCGCGTGCGACTCCGGAGGTCTCCCGAACCTCTACCCTGGGTACCAACCTGTGGATGACCCGAAGGCAAGGGCCAAATTCGAGAGGGCCTGGGGCAAGGAGCTGCCGGGAG
>CAYOXJ010000226.1:0-2273 GCA_964407905.1 uncultured Thermoplasmata archaeon | reverse complement strand
GATAGCGAACTTCATACACGAGGCGATGACCGGTAAGAAGATCACGGTGCACAGGGGCACTGTGAGGGCGTGGTGCTACATCACGGATTTCGTAGACGGCGTTCGCCTGGTCATGGACCATGCCTCTTCCAATCGCTACGAGGCTTACAACATCGGCTCGGACGAGTACTACACGGCTGAGCGGTTTGCAGAGATCGTGCTAGAGGTCTGTGGGGGCAAGAAGGGCCAGATTAAGCTCGTCGACCCGCCCAAGCAGTTCCTGAGCCCGGTGAAGAAAACGTCGATTGAGAAGGCGAGGAAGATCGGCTATGATCCGAAGGTCACGCTCAAGAAGGGCGTAAAACTGGTCGCGGCTTGGCAGAGGGAGCAGGGGTTCGCCAAGAAGGACTGGGAGGTCGAATGATGTCCAAGCGGATACTTGTCACGGGCGCTCTCGGTGTAATAGGCGGCCACATGGTTCCGATGCTCAGAGCACACGGCCATGAGGTCATAGGCATAGATGTGCGGATGACCGACTTCAGCGACTATGTGAGGTCAGATGTGACGGCGTTCGAGGACCTGTACAGGATATTCAAGGAGAACCACCCGGATATCGTGATACACATGGCTGGCGAGGTCGGCAGGATGATGGGAGAGAACTACCCCCAGAAGATGATCTACGTCAACGACTACGGCACCCTGAACATCATCAAGCTCTGCATGGACCACAACGCTACGCTTGTCAACTTCTCCACCAGCGAGGTGTACGGTCATCTCTTCGATAGGGGCGAGCCGGTCAAGGAGGAGGACCTCGAGACGAAGCAGACTGCGTTTGGCACGACAAACGTGTACGCGATGAGCAAGTTGTTCGGCGAAGCGCTGGTGAAGCATTACGTCGAGGATTACGCCCTGAAAGCGGTGACGGTGAGGCCGTTCATGGTCTACGGTCCTGGAGAGACGCCCTCGAAGAACAGGAGCGCGATGGCGAACTTCATTCATGGAGCTCTGACCGGCAAGGAGCTGACGGTGCACAAGGGGACTGTCAGGGCGTGGTGCTATATCACGGACTTCGTTGAAGGCGTTAGGATCGTCATGGACCACTCGTCGCCAAAGAAGTACGAAGCGTATAACATCGGGTCCGATGAGTACCATACGGCGGAGGAGTTCGCGGAGATCGTGATCGATGTTTGTGGCGCGAAGAAGAAGCTGATTAAGATCGTCGACCCTCCGAAACAGTTCCTAAGCCCGGTGAAGAGGGCGAGCATCGAGAAGGCCAGGAAGCTTGGGTATTCTCCCAAGGTCTCGCTAAGAGAAGGCGTCAGGGAAGTTGTGAAATGGCAGATAGCCGAAGGATTTGCTGGAGCCGAAGTGGAGGACTGACGGTTCCCCTGGTTCGCGTTCGCAACATGAGAGAGCCGATTCTGACCATCTTCGCAGATCTTCTCTAGGACCGATGAGAACACCTTGCCTCATGTCTTTGGCGCTCTTTTCCACATGAGCAGAGCCAAGGTTGCGACAGCCACTGCCGCGATAGCAAGGCCCAGAGCTGTGTAGGCAGCCCAGCCAGCAGGCTCTGCTTCCGGTTCCTCTTGATCCGGAAGGTCTACCTGGAAATAAACCGCTATCTGTCCCATGTTTCCTGCGTTGTCGAACGCCCTGATCACGAGAGAATGGAGGCCCTCACTCAGTCCGGAGAGGTCAGAGTAGTTTTGCGTACCCCTGTCCACGAAAGTGCCATTGTCGACACTCACTTCGAAGTGATCTAGTCCGCTCTCGTTTTCGAAGCAAGACCATGAGATTCTCACTGAGCTCGTGTTGAAATTCGCTGGGCACTTGGGAGTGATTAGAGGCGCGGTGGTATCTGGGACGGGCTCCTCTTCAGGGGCTGGCTCAACCGTTACTGTCCATTCCTGGTATCCGATCGAATTGAGCGCCCCCCGGCCGTCGTTGACCCCCACTCTGAACCAGAATATCCCTGTTTGTGTGGGCGTGAACGCGAGCTTGCCATTGGACGCATCAAACGTAACCCCGAACGTTGCGTTGCTCCAACAACCCATGAAGTGGCCTCCGCCGATTCCAACGTCGTCGCATTCGACATCGTAGGTGTATGCCGACCCGTTCGCGACCTCGTGTGGGGGCGTCGAGGTAAAGGTCGGTTCCCTGTTAATTACTAATATCGAGTAGTTCTCGTACGCGGTGCCATTCTGGTTCGTGGCCGCAACACTCACGCAGAAGGTCTCCTGGGAATGCTCGTTCGTCGGAGTGCCCTGAACGAGCCCATCGTCGCTCAGCGA
>CAYOXJ010000225.1:0-2279 GCA_964407905.1 uncultured Thermoplasmata archaeon | reverse complement strand
GTTTTATTATCCAATCTGTTACCAATTCAATTGCAATGTTCTCGCCACAGAAAGATCTGAAAGAACTTGTGCTCGAAGCTTTAAGAAAGGACCAAATGTCGATAAGCGGAGTCTGCAGAGAGTTGGCTTCGAAAGGGATCAAGCTGCACAGGCTCGAACTCACGGGCTATTTGAAGGCGCTTGCGGACATGAATGTGCTAAAGGAGAAGGATATCAAGCCCGCGAAGGTCTTCTCTGCTTCCGCCTCGCGCGAGAAGAACCTCCATGAGCTGATAGGCGAGAGCTGCTTGAACCATGCTAAATCACAAGACGATGCCGCGACGCTCGCCGCATATTGCCTTCAGAGGCTTTTCAGGAGGGTCGTGTTCGATACTGAGGTGAGGAGGTGCGGCATGGAGGGCTCCGTGGAGGGGAGGAAGGCCACTGCGGAGGAGAGAGCTGAGGCCAAGTCCGTCCTGGTGCGACTGGGTTACAGGGTTCCGAACAGTGACATCCCAACAGTCGTCGAGAAGGATCTCGAGAAGGAGTTCTTGCTGGTCCTCGCCGACGTCATCGTGGAGCGGTTCAACGCGAGGTCGTATCAGAAAGAGACTACTCAGCTGAGACTCTGAGGAGATATCAGGACTGTTAGGATTTGGTTTCCGTGAAGCTGGAGGAAGTTGTCAAGAGGATTCGGGAGTACAAGGGAGTTGTTCGAAAAGGACCTGTCTCCAGCGTGGCGATGACTCTCCTTCCAGTGGGAGACGAGGTCATTCTTGCCTCTCATGGTGAAGACGCCGCGGTGATCAAGTGCGGCCGCGAGATACTCCTAATGGCAGCGGATGGCATCATGGAGGACCTTGTGAAGCGCAATCCGTATTGGGCTGGCTACTGTGCCGTTCTCGTCAATGTCAACGACATCGCGGCCATGGGCGGTCAATCGATTGCCATGGTCAACGTGCTCTCATGCTCGGACGAGAAGGCCCGAGAGGCTATCATCTCTGGCATGAAGGACGCCTGCGACAAGTTCAGCGTACCCATGGTAGGAGGCCACCTTCATCCGGACACTACGTACTCAGCTGTAGACGTCGCCATACTTGGAAAGACCGACAGGTCAAGGTTGGTTCTGAGCAATGGCGCTTCGCCCGGTGAGTCGATAGTCTTCGCGATGGACCTCGACGGTCATTTCACAGAAGGCGTTCCCTATTCCTGGGACACGACCTCGACGAAGAGCAAGAAGGTCATTCAGAGGCAGCTCAAGACCATGAACAAGATCGCAGCGTACCTCACAGCCGGGAAGGACATAAGCAACCCAGGAGCGCTCGGAAGCCTCGGGATGTTGCTCGAGGCAAGCCGCGTTGGTGGGCGGGTCGATGTCGGCAAAATCCCTCGGCCACAGAAGGTCGACCTGATCCAATGGCTCACAGCCTATCAGGGGTGTGGCTTCGTTGTTACCTGCAAAGTAGGCCGCGAGAAGACCGTGCTGGATGAGTTCGCAAGATCCGACATAACCGCCGAGGTGTGCGGAACGGTCGTGAAGGAACGAGTGCTTGAGCTGGAGTTCGATGGTGAGCGCAAGATCCTGTTCGACTTCCGTCAGGACACGCTCGGGTGCGCTGTGCCGAAAGAGATATGAAGCTGCTCTCGCTATGGATGATGTGAGAGCGAGAAACACGGCAATACAGCGGTTGGCAACCAATCCGAGAGGGCGCCTATACGCTCGGGTAGGTTGAGCTAGTAAAAGGGGGTTGTCACGCTGCGACCCCCACCGTGCTCGACTCTCTTTCATCCTTTTCAATCCGAAAGAACACGATCTTCGCACGATCGGCGAAGTGCGACGTGCTAGGCCGCTGAGGTTGCCGGCCTCGCCAGACGTCGGCTGCCCAGAAACCTTCTCGGCCCCGCTTCCCGGTGAGCGTTGAGAGTCCGCGGTAAGGCTGCTCCCGTCAGGGCCTGACCCGGTGTCCGCGGCAAGAGCAGTGATCCCGCCCTCCAGCTGGATCAGAGTGCCGCCTTCAGCCCCATCGGACAGAGCCTCATCGTTGGTATCTGGACCGGCGCCGGCTCGGTTACGACGTCCCCAGCTGTCACCCCCACTGACGACGGTTTTGGTGTACAAGGACACGCCGAACGTCCCGGTCGAGCCTAGCGTGATTCCAATAGAGGGGCCGGTATAAAATAGGTTTGTGAATGAAAGACGAAAGTCTACATCCTGTCGGCATGGGACGATATGTGGGATTAACGTACTCGAACCGACACCAATCATAATATAGTTATGAGTCATTTTATTGAATCTGCCC
>CAYOXJ010000224.1:0-2281 GCA_964407905.1 uncultured Thermoplasmata archaeon | reverse complement strand
AACGGCGGTCGACACGATGTCCTTGATGGAGTTCGCACCGTCTGTCCAGTTGGTGTGCACATGGACGTCCCCTCGCACGTGTCTGGGCTCCAGGAGACGCGGCAGTGTGCCTTTCCTCGCTGCCTCGATCTCGCCATCGTTCTCCCGAATCTCGGGAGGTATGAATGGCAGCCCGAGAGCCTTGTAGACTTCCTCCCCGGTCTCGCCAGCCACCCTCTTCTCAGAATCCCTTTCGAAGACGCCGTACTCGTTAAGCTTCAGACCCATGTCGAGGCCGATCTTGCGCATGGCGACGTTGTGCTCTTTTGATCCGGTGAAGTACTGCAGCGCGGCGCCGAAGCTCGCGGTCTCGACAGCCCTTATGTCCACCTGCAGGTTGTTCTTGAGCACAATGCTCGACTTCGTCGGGCCCTTCATCAGTATCTCCTTCACATCTGGATAGGACACGAAAGCCTCCATGACGGAGGAGGGCTCGTCGTCTCCAACGAGTATGTCGATGTCCCCCACGGTCTCCTTCCCCCGCCTCAGGCTGCCAGCCACGCTAGCCAAGTCAAGCGAGCCTGACAACTTCAGGTACTCGATGTATGCCGTTGCCACAGGAAGCGCGTCCCCCAACAATATGCGGCCGCCCTTGGATTCAAGCGTCCGAAGTCCCTGCACAATGCGTTCCTCGGTCTTCTCTCCGAACCCCTTTAGGGTTCGGAGCCTGTGGTCGAGAGCGGCTTGTTTGAGCTGGTCAAGATTCGCTATTCCAAGCTCCTTGTAGAGTGCCATTGCAGTCTTGGGTCCCACATCGGGGACGGACAGCAGTCCGAGCAGACCTTCGGGTATCTGGGCCCTCAGCTTCTTCAGGAACTGAAGCTCACCTGTTCTCAGGATCTCTTCGATCTTCTTGGCAACGGATTTGCCAACCCCCGGAATTTCCTCGAGCTTGCCCTCAGCTGCCAGCTGCGAGATGTCAACCTCAAGGCTCTCTATGCTCCTCGCGGCTCTCCTGTAGGCGTTCGGCTTGAATGCTACTCCCTGGAGGTCCAGTATGTCAGCCACTTCGTAGAACACAGCAGCTATTCCCTGGTTGTCCATGGAATCTCCTGGCGCTCTTCGATACTCCGTAACACTAGCGACGTATCTGTGCTTTTTCGTTTGGTCTCGTATCTGGCAGCGGCAAAGAACGCTCGGCCTTCTCTTCTGGACCAATCACCATGTGAACAGACGCCAAAGAATGACCAATCCGTCTGCGGTCAACTTATGTATCATCGCTCGTTGGAGGCTGGCCCCACTTAAACGTCGAGCTTTTATACCTAACTAGATATAATCATATCACAGGAGGTATGATTCGGCTGATCCCCCGCGAGCTTCTGAGCGCACTGGCCAGGAAGGGCAGGATAGAGATCATACGCACCCTCAGGTCCTTTCCCGACCGTGATTTCACAATCAACGAGCTCGCGAGGACGGCAGGAATCCCCGTCATGACGGCCTGGAGGGCGACAAGTGAATTGAGGAAGGTCGGAATCCTAAGGACTAGAAGGCTGGGCAACTCGATCATCGTGTCCATCGTCGAGGATCCTCACAAGCTCAGAATGCTCCGGCTCATTTCGGACACCGACCCGCAGCGGACCTCGGCTCTTCTCTATGCCAAGTCTCTGGGCGAGCGTTCCTGGCTCCGCGAGTGCAAGCTTTTCGGGAGCGTGGGAAGAGGCGAACATGCGCCTGGAGAGGAGGTCGATGTCGCGGTCATATACGACGACGCGGTCATCTCAGAGAACGAAGTCAGGGCAGCCGCCAAACAGACAGCTGAGCGGGTAAAGGCAGAAACGAACGTCACCATTGTGCCTCTGTGCATACCCGAATCCGAAATGGGAAGGAGGGGCGGGCTCGCATCGGAGCTGAGAGAAAGAGAGACCATCTGGAAACGATGAGGCTCTAGTGCGCTTTCACCCTTGAGAAATGATCGTATGCCAATCTCGCAATCCTGGCTTCTGCCAATTGCGCCTTCTCGGAGTTCTTCTCCTCTAGCCTCTTGAAGAAGACGCAGAGGATAACATGCGAGTTCGAGGACACGTAGATGATGCTGGCGTTGTTGACGGAACCTGCAGTTATGCCGATCTTCGCGGCAACAGGAACATCTGGCGAGAGGAGCTGAGATGCAGTCGAGCTGCTCATGCCCCTCATCATCAGCCTGAGCATCTCCCTGCTCGCGCTTTCAGAGACCACTTCGCCTTTCAGGATCTTCTCCAAGAGCAGACCGATCTCCCTCGGCGTGCCGAGGTTGTCGAAGACC
>CAYOXJ010000223.1:0-2284 GCA_964407905.1 uncultured Thermoplasmata archaeon | reverse complement strand
GCCCAACAAGGGCTTGGAGAGGAGCATGCTGACAACCTGGACGCCCATGATCGACCCAATCTCGAGGTCGTTGAAGCCCAGCGAGTGTGCGTACAGAGGAATGAACGCCTCGAAGGCGCCCATCGCGTAGTACTGCAGTCCTTCGACCGACGAAGTGACTACTACTCTCCTGTCTCTCAAGACAGCTCGCAACGAATCCATCACGGACATGGGTCGCCTGGCGTGAGCCGCAGTCTCAGCCAGAACGCTCCATGGTATCGCCACGGACACCACCAGGGCAATGATGCCCGATATGGCGCAGGCCAGGTAGACGCTTGAGAAGTTCGCGATGTACAGCAGCGTTCCGCCGAGGAACGGGGCAATGAACCTGCCAGCCATGGTGGCGGACGAATAGAGAGCCAGCTTCTCCGCCCTCTGCTCGGGCCCGTACCTGTCGGCTACTGCGGCCATCGCGACGGGCATGAAGACCGCCGTGGCGAAGCCGTGATAGAACCTGACGAAGATCAGCTGCCATGGCTCCGTCACGAAGAGATAGAAGAACGGAGCAGACGCAAACAAGAAGAGCGAAAACTCAAGCGCCCGTCTCCTGCCAGCCTTGTCGGTGTAGGCGCCTGCAAAACTGCTGACAAGAATGCCCGGGATGGGGCTTATGGCAGCTATCAGTCCGACCTGGGCGGCATCTGCCCCGATGCTTTCAGCCAGGAGCGGCAGAGCCGGGTTCTTCGACATCGTGGAAGACAGGATGGCGAATGCAGCGACAGAGCTGAGAATGATCAGCAATCTTCGATCTTGGTCGGGTGAATCGACCATGCCGATATGATGTCGAACTCCTTACTTATCCTTGCCCTTCTTGAGGAGCTGCTCTTGGAGAAAGGCTCTCCTCTCGGAGCGGGACATCTGATCGAGTTCTGTCCTGTGTTCCTCCTTCAGCCTCCTGAGGCGGCAGTAGGCATACAGGGAGTCGTAGATGTACATGCTCCTCTCGATCGTCTCGTGATCGTCCCTTGTGATCATGGTTGCACCTGAGGAGACCGCCTCCAGGCCTATCGATTCGGGTGCGAGCTCGAAAGAATCGGTGTCGGCGGCACGGACTATGGTCGCCAGGTCCAACAACGGTTCGTCCTCGAGATGGTACTTCCTGACGATCGCGTCGAAGCTGCACTCGCCGTCATGATGCCCCAGCTCCGCATTCGGGATGTCATAGGGGATCGCTCCCTCCTTCTTCGCGATGACCTCGACCTGTTCCGGCGGGACGAACAGGAACTCGGCTTCTGGATCAACGAACCGACTGATCAGCCAAGGACAGGCGACGCGATCGACATGAACGTGCTCTCGGGTTATCCACTTCATATCCTGGCAAATGCTGATCTTGGCCCATAAATGTTGCACCTGACCCAGTCAGACACTGTGCCCTTGAAGGAAATCTACTCCTCATCCCCGTGATCGTGCCTATGATGGATATCCGGCCAATGGACATGCTCGTGGGAGAATGCACAATGGGTGTGCTCGTGGACATGCTGTCCGGTCTGGGGGGATTCGTGGAAGTGGTTGTGATGGCTGAAGTCATCGTGCGAGTGCAGGTGCGAGTGCGCGACCTCTTCGTGCGTGTGCGCATGTGAATGCCTCTCGTAGACAACCGCCATGACTCCGACCACCATCAGGAGGGTTGCGGGGAGCATGGTCCACAGCAGCGACTCCTTCAACAAAACCAATGATACTGCCGCTCCGACGAACGGTCCGAGACTGAAGAAAGCCCCCGTTCTTGCGGCGCCCATTCCTTGCAGCGCCTGAATGAAGAGAACCAGGCTCAATCCGTAGCTGACGGATCCCAGGATCAGAGCGAATATGAGGTTTTCATCGGCCGGGATCCCCGATCCGAGGACAAAGGCGATCGAGAGCGAGACCGATCCAGCCACCAATCCTTTGATCTGAGATATCTGGACAGAATCCTTTGACGAGATGTGCCTAGTCAAGTTGTTGTCGACGCCCCAGGCGACACCGGCGGCCAGTAACAGCAGCGGCCCTGACAGAGTCAGCGCGCCCGTGCTTGGATCCCAGCCGAGCAGAACTCCAGCGGCTGTCATGCACACGACAGCTATTCCCAGCCTCAATCCTATGTTCTCCCTGAAGAAGAAGTACGCTATGATTGCAGTTGCAAGGCCCTCAAGGTTGAGCAAGAGGGACGCTGCGAACCCCGTGGTCAAGGTAAGACCTGTCATTAGGCATATCGGTGCGATGACTCCTCCGGATATCGTCGCCCCCGCCAGCCAGGGAACGTCCTTTC
>CAYOXJ010000222.1:0-2292 GCA_964407905.1 uncultured Thermoplasmata archaeon | reverse complement strand
ACTCGTGGTCAGTCGTGATCCCCAAGCCAATGTACTCCCTGAGGCCCGCACCGCTCAACATCGGGCAATGGCCATCGATCGGCTTTCCCAGCCTCTTGGCGACGTCTATCTTGTCCATCACTGCTGGGTCGTGCGCGATGGCACCTGGGTAGTTCATCATCTCGCCCAGGGCCACGAACTCCTCCCGCATCAGAAGGTTCTCAGTTTCCCTGAGTCCGAGGACCGCGCCTGACGTCTCGAAAGGCGTGGCGGGCACGCAGGAGGGCGCTGTGAAGTAGATGCGAAGAGGCACGGTCTTCGAATCCTTGACCATGTAGTCGATGCCCTGAAGCCCAAGCACATTCGCAATCTCATGCGGATCCGTGATGACGGCCGTTGTGCCATGTGGGACCACGGCTTCCGCGAACCTCGAAGGACACATGAGCGAGGATTCTATGTGTATGTGCGAATCGATCAGGCCCGGGATGAGAAATCCGCGGAACTCGCCACTAACCTCTTCCACGGCTGTGATAAGGCCATCCTTGTGCAGGATCCTTCCCGGAAATACCCTCTTGTGCCTGACATCAACGACGTTGCCTTCGATCAATGTTCCAACTTCGTCTTCCCGAATGGGCTATTGCGAATTAACGGTTTTCTTCGCTCGGCCAGTGGATGCGAAGAATCGCACGTCGCCAAAACTAATAACCTGTTGGCCATTCGTGAGTCGAAGAGTGTGAGCAGATGGCTGACCAAATGGGAACCATATCGATCGCACCAAACGTGTTCTGGGTTGGAGCGAAGCATCACAACAGAAGGCTGTTCGACGGACTGATCCCGCTGCCGAACGGGACCAGCTACAACGCGTATCTCATTGTCGGAAAGGACAAGACCGCTCTGGTGGACACCGTGAACCCTGGCTTCGAGCACGAACTCGTGGCCAAGATCTCGCAGCATGTGGACCCGGCCAGAATAGACTACGTGATCATGAACCACGCGGAACCAGACCATGCGAATGCATGCAGGCACGTGCTGAGCATCGCGAAGAACGCGAAGCTTGTTGCCGGAGCGAAGGGCAAGGAGGCCGCCATGATGTACTTCGATGTCGATCCCGCGCGAATCTTGGTCGTGGATGAGACCACGAGGATCGACCTTGGAGGGAAGACTCTGAGGTTTGTCGATGCGCCCTGGCTGCACTGGCCTGAGACGATTTTCACGTATCTCGAGGAGGACAGAGTGCTCTTCCCGTGCGACTTCTTCGGATCCCATCTCGCGCTCGGAGAGTTCTTCGCCGACGAGTACGGGAACGAGAAGTCCCTGGACATGGCGAAGTTGTACTTCGCTGAGATAATGATGCCCTTCAGAAAGCCTGGCCAGAACGCTGTCGAGAAGGTCAAGAAGCTCGGCCCGAAGATGATCGCGCCGTCGCACGGAGTCATCTGGAGAGATCCCAAGGTCATCCTCGACGCCTATTCCGGCTGGACCGGGGAGAGATTCGAGAAGAAGGTTCTTATTGTGTACGTCTCTATGTGGGGCAGCTCTGAGAAGATGGCCTTGGCCATGAGGGAGGCGCTGGTCAAGAAGGGAGTGACTGTGAACGTATTCGATCTGCCCAATACGGACATTGGACACGTCGCGAAGGAGCTCGTGGACTCACCAGTCATCGTGATCGGGGCTCCCACTGTCTTAGGAGGAGTGCATCCGGTCGCTGCATACGCCGCGCTGCTCTTGAAGACTCTGCGCGCGCCCACGAAATACGGCGTTGTCCTCACGTCGTATGGATGGTCCGGAGGAGCTGTGAAGCACTTGCAGGAGCTGCTCGCGGGGACGAAACTGGAGATCCTCGGTGTCGTCGACGCGAAAGGCCCGCCGAAGGAGGCGGAGTTCGGCAGGATACTGGAGCTCGCCGACAAGATAGCGGAGAAGCTCGGCTGAGTCCCACGCAAACCGCTTCGCATTCATTCTTCTCGGCGAAATGATATTATCGCTAGTGCACAGCTCACCATAGCAATGGTCTACCCGCGCGAGGTCATGAACAGGCTCCGTTGGACGCAGGGCGAATCTCTGTCCGATGCGGTCATCTGGTACATTCACAGAGGCGCACCGGGCGACGTCATGCGGATCCCAGGCAGCCGTGTCAAGAGCCTTGGTCGCGGATTCTTTGAGACGGACGAAGCAACCATACCATATCATCGTATCCTGCGGATCGACTACAGGGGGAGAACTCTTTTCGAGAAGGACGCCAGGGCAAAAGAGCTCTCATGAAGAGCAACCTGGCGATGCGCCGCTTGCTCTGGTCGAAAAGGTATATCTACA
>CAYOXJ010000221.1:0-2311 GCA_964407905.1 uncultured Thermoplasmata archaeon | reverse complement strand
GCATACCATGCTGGTCCCACCTCACACCTGGTATGCCCTTCGTCGTATCCATCCTTCCTGAGGAGTCGAGCGCACCCGACTTGAACAATTCCGCTACTGCATCGACGATGCCTGAACCACATATGCCACGCGCAGGGGCATCATCGATCGTCCTCACTCTTACCTCATGAGTTATCGGATCTATCCAGACTCGTTCAATTGCGCCGGTAGACGCCCGCATTCCGAACCTGATGTGCGCTCCTTCAAAGGCAGGACCAGATGCGCATGAGCAGCTGATGAGCCTCCGCCTATTGCCAGCGATTATCTCGGTGTTCGTGCCGATGTCAATCATCATCCCGATCTCCTTGTCCTTGTACAGCCCGCTTGAGATCAGGTCCGCAATCGCGTCCGCGCCAACGAACCCTGCAACGTTCGGAAGAGCGGACACTTTGCCAAATGGATATATGTTCAAGCCAGCCTTGCCTGGGCTCGCGGTTATTGACGTGCGAACAGCAGGCGCATAAGGCGCCGCGGCAACGTGTTTGGCAGGGATTCCAAAGAAAATGTGGTGCATTGCGGTGTTCCCTACGACCATCAGCTCAAGCACGTCGTTCGAATCGATGCGTTTGCTCTCGCACAGCTTCGCGATCAGCGAGTTGATGCCCTCAGCTATGACTCTCTGCAGATGTTGGAGACCATTGCTGTCCTTGATCGTGTGAGAGATCCTCGACATGAGGTCCTCGCCGTAAGGGATCTGCGGGTTAGGCATGCTTTCGGCTCCGAGCATCTCCCCAGTGTTCAGGTCGATTAGGTAGGCAACGACCTTCGTAGTCCCTATGTCGACCGCGACGCCGAACAGCCGGTTCGATGTGTCACCGGGCTCAACCCGTATCAGTTCCTGTTTTCGGTACAGGGTTATCGTGATGACCCAGGACTTCTCTCTTAACGCTCCGGGCAGATCCTTGTGGATGTCATGTGACAGCACCGGCCTTATGCGCGCGCGTCTGTACAGCACCTCAAGGATTCTGTCATCGTCTGCGCGCAGGTCTTTGAGAGTTGCGGGTGGAATCTTGAGAACCATCTTCCTTACGGCGGGTTCCAGCTTGACCTTCGGCTCCACCCCCGCTGCAAGCAGCCTGTGATGTCCCCGTTGACTTCCTTCCGGAACGTCAACCACGATGTTCCCGATCGAGCTGACTTCAGCCTGGCACGCGAGCCTCGTTCCGAGACGTCGCTCGCGTTCGTCGAGAAGCCTGATTTCGTTTTCTGTGAGTGGCGAGACATTCGAGGCTCCGGTCCTCACTATCACTCTGCACTTGCCGCACTTCCCCAAGGAATTACATATCGATTCGATTGATACCCCGGCATCCCTGGCCAGTTCCAGAAGGTTGGATCCTGTCTTCGGTTCCGCCTTCCTTCCGAGCGGCTGAAAACGCACGAAGTTCTCTGGCAAGGCAGACCACCAATCTACGGCATACCTAACGCCGATATAGTTTCTCGCTCTGGAATCCAGGTTCCCGAAATAGCCAAAGATCCTGGAACCTGTTCAGAGCCTCTTCGAGCCAAGCATATCAACTTATGGGCTGATGGCCCGCTTCCTTGCGCGGTCGGAGCGCGATGGAGTACCTCCAGCAACACTTTTATACCGAAACCATCTACTTGCTCTGCTCTTTTCGCGAGAAAGGGCCGATGAATGATGAAGGCGCACATGCGCCCGAAGGAGGTATCGATTTGGCAAAGCCAGTATATGTGAAGTTCGAGATGCCAAAAGAACTGCAGGACAAGACATACGAGATCGTCGAGCTCGCCAGAGACAGCGGCAAGCTCAGGAAGGGCACGAACGAGGTCACGAAGCTCGTCGAGCGAGGGGAGGCCTTGATGGTCGTCATGGCTGAGGACGTCTCGCCGCCCGAGATACTCATGCACATGCCAGCGTTGTGTGAGGAACGAAACGTGCCCTATGCCTATGTTCCAAGCAAGGCGGAGCTTGGCAATGCCTGCGGCCTTGAGAAGCCGACCGCTGCAGTCGCGATTCTCGATGCCGCGAAGGGCAAGCCCGCAATGGACGATCTCGCAGACAAGATCAAGGTGTTGAAGAAGTAGGTGTCTTAGATGGCTGAAGATGACAGCATTCCATCAACGGTTGTCGAGGTCATAGGCAGGACTGGCATGACGGGAGAGGCGACCCAGGTGAAGGTCAGGGTCATGGACGGCAGGGACAAAGGCCGGATCATCACCCGGAACGTCATGGGCCCGATCAGAGTTGGTGATGTGCTGATGCTGAAGGAGACCTCAAGAGAGGCCAGGAAGCTCAGCGTGCGCTGAGCGAGCC
>CAYOXJ010000220.1:0-2318 GCA_964407905.1 uncultured Thermoplasmata archaeon | reverse complement strand
AGGTCTTGAGGAGGGCGGTGGTCAGAACCACGGAGGCCCCCATCAACAGGGAACTGAGGATGGCTTCGGTCTCTCCAAGGCCGAACTTGAGTGAGGCAATATCCGGATCGTAAAGGACGAGGAACACTCCGACAACGATGAAGACGCTTCCGACTCCCTCGACGCGTGTGAGCCTCTCCTTCAGGAAGGGGATGGACAGCAGAACCACGAACAGAACCTCCGAGGAACCTCCTCCAAGGATCGATTCTGTGCTCGCGCCGATTCTGTGGATGGAATCGAACCAGATCACGACTCCCATGGCGACCAAAAGACCAAGGACTGTCATTGAGGACCAGCCTTGTCTGCCCAGGCTCCTGGTGAAGGACACGGTCCCTTTGGGGTCTACCAACATGAGAATCGCGCCCCCGACTATTGGGGGCGCCGCAGAGACGATGAACACATTCAGGTCTGCGATGTTTATTGCGCCTTCGATCGAGACTGTCTCAAACGCAACTACGAGCGCGGACAGCAGCACAATGATGATGTATTTCGTTCTGACATCCACGCGCTCACTCGGCCCGTAATGGTCGAACCTATCGTAAGCTTTTCTCGGGCAGAGGCGTTGGAGACTATGGCATCATAGTGTTCAGGGCGAGACGTTGACCCCACTCCGGATTCTCGTGATTCTGGTTCTGCCTGGGAAATCAAGGTCAAGCGCGGAAGGAAACCTGAATTTGAATCTCAGGAAGAGAAGGATGCATCGGGCGGAATGAAAAGCGACGTTTCAAGAATGTTTATACGCGCGCAGGCGCATCTTAGTGTGCTCGAGAGAGCAAGGGATGGGACCGGTGTGCAGGTATAGCTATCTCAGCGGAGCTTGCGCCAACAGACACGTCGACAGTCTCCAGTGCATAGGCGAGGACAAGTGCGAGTTCTCGGGCATGAACATCCTCATGAAGCCGAGCCAGAGCAAAGTAGTTGAAGGCTGCGGTGTGGAGAAATGGCTTGGCCTGTATTGCGAGAAGTACAAACGATTCTTCTGTCCGGGGAAAGAGCACTGTGTCACCCCCGAATCCTATCGAAAGCATCTGATAATCTACCAAGAAAGGATTCAGAGACTTCAGAGGAGGGAATGAGGCCATGAAATGCAGATACCTGACGAAGGACAACATGTGTGCTGGCAGGTATGCAGGCTATGGCTGCATCAAGAGGCAATGCATCTCGTACAAAGAGGCTCAGAAGTGCGAGTACCACGAGACCTCGGGCGACTATTGCAGGAAGTACGGCAGGTTCGGATGCGTGGGAAAGGACAGCTGTCAGACACTTGCCGATTACCTCGAGACGGTCGCAGAGGAAGAGCAGGTCTGAGAATCCGTCTCGTATAGCTCCTTTCTTATCCGTGGGATCAAGGCCATCAGGACTGCTATCTCGGTTAGCGAGGTTCTGTCGATCATGCCGTCCGAGAGGTATCCTATCGACCCCATCTTGTGTCCGATGCTCTCTATCTCGGTGATCCTGCTCATCGTATCGCCGACGGTGCCTCCAGCCAGAACTGCCTTGATCACCTCGGGAGGGTACTCAAAGCCTGGCCCATGGCCCACGGTGACCTTGCCTGATGAGTCGACTATAGAGCAGTACTGAATGTCCAAGTACTTTTGCAGCAACTCGTTGAAGAACAGGCCCGCCTCGATGCCGACGCCAAAATCAGCCTTTGTTTTTTCTATTGCGCTCTTCGCCCTCTGCATTGAGCCCTGAATCGTGCCCTCCTCGAGAGGCTGCTTGCCGATTTCGTTGCTCGGCTCCACACTCACTATCTCCACAAGTCCGAAAGCTTGAGTGAAAATGTTCCTCACAGCGTCGACCTTGACCTTGTTGGTCGAGCCGACTGCGACTCTGATCGGTCTGAGCAGGTGCCCGTCCTTGTCTATCTCGCCTTTAACGATCCTCGACGAACTGATTGGCAACGTGTCGTCAGCTCTGACCTCCTTGATACAGAACACCTTGAGCGGCCTCAGGCCGTTCTTCCGTCTCAGCTCGTTAATCTCGTCTGCATGAGCCCTTGTCCCGGGGGACACAACGATGGCATCCATGGTCTCCGATGTTGCCGCGGTCCCCTTCATATCTGAGATCATGATGATATCGAAAGGCTTGCCATACCTTTCGAGGAACCTGGCCAGGTTCGCTTTTCGCTGGAAGTACGGTGCCACGGGCACGTTCTTGATGTTCCTCGCGAACTCGTCTGATGTGAGGCCGACCTCCACGGACTCGGCCACTGTGAAGGCGGTTTCGAACAGGAGCTCGTGTCCCTTGTGTATCACATTGAAGGTTCCTCCGAGACC
>CAYOXJ010000219.1:0-2332 GCA_964407905.1 uncultured Thermoplasmata archaeon | reverse complement strand
GACGAGCGCCCCCGAGTCGCCCTCCAATCTCCTCGCAGCCTTCCAGAACGACGATTCGAAGTTCTCGCCTTCGACCATGTATCCGCCAGTCCTGAAGAGTGCGTCCTCCGGGTCGTTTGACTGTCTCGATGCTGTCGGATCGCCTGTTCTTCTTCCTCTGACGATCAGCCAGAGAGATGTGGGGACGGATCCGGACATCAGCATGGCGAGAGCCGCGGCCAAGCCGTCCAGGATGGCCGAGGAGAGCAGGATCAAGACCACCGAGCATGTGACCGCCAGAAGAGGTTGCATGGCGCCAGGGCTCTTGGAGTCAGGACAGACAGTTCGTCTGGTCTCGAGAGGATGCCTGGAGACCGCGCCCATCACAACAGTCACAGCGATCGCGGGAAAAAGGACGTTCATAAGGAACACGGTGCGCACAGTTTCGCTATCTTGCGTCGTGCTCGATTGGCCTCCGCTGAAGTCCCCCATTGACAACATGTTCCACGAGAGCATTGGCAGAAACGATCCCACCATCAGCGGAAGCAGTATTCCGAGGCCGAAGAGTATCATGCTAGGGGCCGAGAGCGATAGAGCATATTCCTCGATTCGACGTTTGGCTCCTTGGATCATCGCCTGATTCGCCCGGTCCAGTGCTCTTCTCTTGCCGTCCTCAGTGGCCTCGCAAGACGCCGTGACCAACGCGTTCATTGAGGTCTTCAGCTCGTGTGCGAATCCCGACCATTTCGTTCCCAACGAATGGATCGATTCTTCGAAGCTGGAGTATTTCCCCATGATGACTCCCCAGATGCAGCTCCGAAGCTCCCTTGAGAATGCACAGTCGCGCTTGGAGGCAAACCAGATCGCCTTGGGCAGAGAGGGCTCGTGGCGCAGGCTCATTATCATCAGGTTGATGCCTTCGTTTGAGCTCCTGAGGACCTCGGCCGCTCTCTTCCCCGCAACGCTCTTGGGATAGCTCCTGAGAGCTTCCTTGGCGAGGTACGGTGCGATGACAGATACGAATGCCAATGGAACGACTAGATTGATCCCGACGACGATCACCAGAATGGACGAGAGAGCAATGCACAGGAGCGCCACGAGGACAGCGAGCGCTCTTGACGCAGCTACGATCGTTCCGGGATCCACCGAAAGGCCGGACATCTCCAGATTGGCATCTCCGAGGCCTCCGCAGCGACCGTCAGTTCTCAGGCCGAGCTTCCTGCCGATGCCCTCCAGTCTCTTGCAGCAGGTGACGAAGCCCCTGTTCTCCTCAGCTGTCGGCTCGGAAGTTCGCATCGAACCAGGACCTCCACTCTCTTAGCCCAGTCTCTGGACTGGAAGCTCTCAGAATGCTCTGGGTCAGAACCTCGTTTGACCTCACACGGAGCGATTCCTGGCGACGGCGATTGTCAGTCGTCATCAGGACAGCCGATTCAGAGAACAGCTGGTCTGCATGAGCCCTGGTCTTGATTGTCTCCATGATCGAATCCGCTTGCACGCCCAATGCATTTGCTATGCCTCGGACCGTCTTGGATTCCGACGTGAAAGCATTCGTCGGTTTGGCACATGAACAGCCCGGCTCGGTGGCGAACAGGCTGACCAGTTCTATCTTGGGTCCGTTCTCTCTGACCTCGGCCACCTCCGTCACTCGCCGTGTGAACCTCGTTCCATCAGGTGACCTTATCAGGCCTATGATGACAACGATGTCCGTGGATGAGAAGGCTCTCTCCGACACCCCCAGGTCCTCCACGGCTCTGTCAAGGACTCCCTTGGCAGAGTTGCCGTGGATTGTGCCCAGGACGGAAGAACCGGCGCTCCCTGCGCGCATGCTCTCGTAGAGAACTTTGGCCTCTCTTCCGCGGACCTCGCCTATGACGATGGCGCTCTCCCCGAGCCTTAGGCTCACTTTCAGGGCCTCCTGAGCAGAAGCGAGGTCCTTCTCAGAGCCTCCCGAGAATCTGAGCGCTTGGATGTCGTAGCCCAGTTCCTGCATCCGACTGACACATATCTCTGGCGTATCCTCTATTAAGATGATTCTTTGCGAGAGAGGGAACTCAAGCATCATCGCTCCCAGCAGAGTTGTCTTGCCCGCCCCTCTGCTGCCCGCGACAAGGACTGTCCTCCGGCCAACGACGCACGCCCAGAGGAAGCTAGCCAATAGTGGCGAGATCGAGCCGTTCGCTATCAGCATCGGCATCGTCCAAATGCCTTCTGAATGCTTTCTAATCGCGACCGAGACGCCTTTCTCGCTCAGCGGAGGCCCGACGAGAGTCACCCTCGCGCCCAGGCGCTTGATGTCGGCCTCCAGCACGGGATGCGCCTCCGAGAACGGAAGCCCGGTTTCGAACTTGAT
>CAYOXJ010000218.1:0-2371 GCA_964407905.1 uncultured Thermoplasmata archaeon | reverse complement strand
GGATACTGGTCCACCTACCGGTTCTGTGATCATCCAAGGAAATTCGACCTACACGTCCTCGACAGTTGTCATGTTGTCGATTCATGCTGAGGATTCGGGATCGGGCGTCGCGAACATGCGGTTCAGCCCCGACAACCAGACTTGGTCCGAATGGGAGGGATACGGAACCTCAGCAATCTATGTATTCGCCGGCGAAGACGGCGAGAAAACCGTCTTTGCACAATTCACGGACAACACCGGCAGGACGTCCACGGTGAAGGACGAGATCATCCTCGACACTACAGACCCGATCCCTGTGATACAGGTCCCGATGAACATCACTGTGAACGAGACGATCACTTTTGACGCGACCGCATCGACGGACAACACAGGCATAGCGACCTACTCTTGGATTCTGGGCGATGGCTCGACGGGCTCAGGCTCCGTCCTCAGCCACAGATACGCCGAAGCCGGGATCTACACAATCGTCCTCACGGTAACGGATATGGCGAACAACACCGAGAGCCAGTCAATAGTTGTTATCGTTTCGGAAGAGCAGGAACTGCCACCGCCGCCTCCTGAGGAGCCCGAAAGAGAGTCGACCGCAGCAATGTGGGCGCTGGGAATATCAGTCATGGCACTTGCGATCGCCTTGGCCGTTGCGCTCTTCATGCTGCTCGAGAGAAAGAAGGGCCCGTGAGAGAGCGGATCTACCCGCTCTCATTTCTTCTCCAGGCCCAGGAGACCCATTCCGTCCTTGCCGATGTGGTCGAAGATGTCCTTGATTCCCGGGATTGTGTTCGGATCCTCTTCTGACACGCGCTTCATCCACTGCTTCACGATTTCGACTGCCTCTGCCAGCTTCGGATCATCCTTTGCCATCTTCTCCATAATCGGCAGCCACATCAGCCCGTAGACGACGATTTCCTTCGATGTGAGCTTCTCCTTCGTGTAAGGATTCCTCTCGATGAGAACCGTCGCCTGCTCTCGCCACATCTTGAGCCGAAGATCCCAATAGATCGCGATGCACCAGATGATAATAGCCAGAATCAATAGCAAGATGGGCACGCCAACGTACGGCGTTTCGAACAGAGGCCCAGCACGCCAGCGCACATAGTCGTAGAGCTGCAGCGACAAGGTTATTGCAAGCAAGACTATTGTCAAGACTTGCGCAACCTGCTGGAGCCTCCACACCTGAAGCATGAACCACTTCTTTAGGCCGCCATCCAAAGTACTCACAACCTTCGGGTGCTGAGACCAAAACCCTTCACACTATATGAGTATTGCCCGGTACATTGCCAGCGCGCGTTCCCCCGGTCAGGCTAGGAGAGCCTTCTCTGAGCAGAATCATACCCTGTCAGAATTCAAGATGCTACAACCCAGTGGTCAGCTTCATCTCGAAATCCCTGAAAGTCTCGCTCTTCGAATACTTGTCCAAATCCTCAGCGAACCTCCCGAGGTCAACATAGATCGGGTTCTTCGCCTTCCTGAGTCTTCTCTGAGCCCAGTAGGAATAGAGTCTGAAGTACAGAGCCAATGACAGGGGCAACTCGATGTGCGCCTTCATCATATCGAAGAATATGAACCGGAGCACTATCGGCCTGTACCTGTACACGTCCGGCCTCAGCACTAGCGGAAACATGAACCAGAATCTCCTAACATACCGGGATAGCTTCCCTCTCATCTCCAAGGCTTTCAGAATTCGCATTCTCGCAAGCTCTCCACCATGAACCATGGCCTCTCTTTTCTCGGGAGTCTGTCTGACATGCCTGCGGTACAGCACAGGAGCGCCCTTCAACACCGTGAGCTTCGCACCGAGGACGCTGTAACGCATCCACAGGTCTCCATCAGCATCGACATTCATCAACATCGGGTCAAACTGGCCATAGGTGTTTACGCATTCCCTTGAGATCATAACCGAGCTCCCGTTCACCGGGTTCCTGAACAACAGGAGCATGAACATCAAGGTTGGGCGCTTCGTGATTGACGAGTAGAGCCACCTGATTCCAGGCATATAGGGCCTTTTCAATGTCGCTTGAGACGCGATAGGGCCTACCAACGAATCCCTGTAGTAGCTCCACATCGCCCCCTTGCTCCTCATTGCCTCCAGCTGATTCTTGATCTTGTCTCCGTCGACCCATACATCCTCAGCGCTGAGCTGGCAGATATACTCGCCTTTGGCGCTCCGAAAGCCGGCATTCAACGCGTTCGCAGCACCCTTGCTCGCACCGATGTCGATCATTCGCAGCTCCAGTCCGCCCTTCATTTGGCCGACGATCAGCTCGCTCACGATCTGTGGAGTGGAATCCGTAGAGCCGTCGTTCACGACGATTATCTCAATTGGTCTGTAGCTCTGTAACTGGACGGATGCAATCGCGTCCCGTATGTACTT
>CAYOXJ010000217.1:0-2380 GCA_964407905.1 uncultured Thermoplasmata archaeon | reverse complement strand
GCGTCCCCGATTATCTTCGAGGCGGTGATTATGCCCTGCCCACCAACGCCCACGAGGAAGATATCTGCCATCACTTGACCTCCTTGATGGCATTGTGCGGGCACACCTGCGCGCACACGCCGCAGCCTGCGCACAGGGCCTCATCGATTGTCTGCACCTTGTCGACGCTTGATATCGCCGGACACTGAAACTTGTCGACGCAGGTTCTGCACTTCTTGCATGCATCCTGGTCGATATAGTGCTTCTTCAGAATCGCGCCCTTTTCATCGCGCTCCGCAATCAGCGCGCACTCCCTTCGCGCTATGATTACGGTCACACCGTCCTGCTTCAGAGCTTCCTTAATCGTCTCTGTTGTCGTCTTGATGTCATACGGATCCACCACTCTCAACCACTTGACCCCGCATCCCCTCACGACATCCTCGATTGGTACAGCCGTGATCTCGCAACAACTAGGGCCTCTATCGCTCGCCGGGTGAGGCTGATGCCCCGTCATGGCCGTGGTCTTGTTGTCGAGGACCATGAGGAGGAACCTGTGGCCGTTGTGGACCGCGTTGATCAGGCCTGGTATGCCTGCGTGGAAGAAGGTCGAGTCACCGATGAATGCGATCACGGGTTTGTCGTTCATCTTGGCAAGGCCGCCTGCTGTGCCAACGCTCGAGCCCATGCACAGAAGGAGGTCCGCCGTGCTGTAGGGCGGAGATACGCCCAGGGTGTAGCAGCCGATGTCCGATGCGAATATCGCCTTTCTGCCAGTCGCCTTGTTGACGGCGAAGTATGCCGCGCTGTGCGGGCAGCCCGCGCATAGGACCGGTGGCCTGACAGGAAGGTCTTCGAGCTCAGTAGCTGCGCTCTCCGCGATATTTCCAGAAGGACCAAACGCCTTCACCAATCCCGAGGCGACGATCGCCTGATCGAACTCGTATGCGCGCGGAAATATGCCATTACTTTTGCCAATGATTTTCGCTCTCACAGCATTCTGCTGTGCGATGGCCCTGACCGAAGTCTCGAGAATGGGCTCGAGCTCCTCAACGATTGCGACCTTCTCATGGCGCTTCAAGAATTCTACGATCTTGCTCGTTGGCAACGGGTGCGAGAATCCCAGCTTCAGGACGTCTGCCGAGAAGCGAAGGTCGTTCGCCGCATCCATGACATAGTTGAACGCGGCAGATGATGTGACGATGCCGAGCTTTCCCCCGCCTCCAGCCTTGTGGACAGAGTTCAGGTGTGACTCCTCGGACAGCTTCTCGGCCTGGACGAGCCTTTCCAAGAGCACGAGGTGTCTGGCTCTCGCCACTGCGGGGACTGTCACAAACCGGTCGGGGTCCTTGACGAACTCCCTCTTCTCTGGCCCTTGAACGATCTTGCCAACAGTCACAGGTCCTCGAACGTGCGAGACTCTCGTCGTCGTCCTGACTATCACGGGCAGTTCGAGCCTCTCCGAGATCTCGAAAGCCTCCTTTGTCATCTCATAGCATTCCTGGGGAGATGACGGCTCAAGAAGTGGGATGCCAGCTAGCAGGGCATAGTATCTGTTGTCCTGCTCGTTCTGGCTTGAGTGACATGAAGGATCGTCAGCTGTCACGAGCACGAAGCCTCCCCTCGTCCCCGTGTAGGCAAAGGTCATCAGCGCGTCCGAGGCGACGTTCAGGCCGACGTGCTTCATGCTCACGAGCGCTCGCACTCCGGAGGCAGCTGCTCCTATGGCGATCTCAGTCGCGACCATCTCGTTGATCGAGTACTCGAAGTACATCCCCGCATCCTTGGCCACGCGCGCGAGCGCGTCGCCGATCTCCGATGCGGGTGTGCCCGGGTAGGTTGTTGCGACCGCGACTCCCGCTTCGAGCGCCGCCCTCGCTATCGCTTCGTTCCCGAGCAGAAGGATTTTGGAGCCTGCTGCCGCGTCAAGAATCCTGTCCATCTCGGCGAAGTGATTGAATCATCAGTGGAAATACCTTTTCGAGCTAGTGCAAAACCGACCAGGATTCAGATATCCGACCAGAAAAGCTGTACGCAGGTGCCCAGGATTGGGCTGGCCCTCGTAACTCGCCACCTTCAAATATCATTATCCGGTTCGAGCAGGCAGTGACGGGCAGAACTTTCGCGGAGAAGGTCCTAGCAAGAGCGTCGGGCGTCACCGATGCAAAGGCGGGCGATGTCGTCGAGGCAAGGCCAGATCTGGCGATGTCACACGAGAACACGTTTCTCGTGGGCAGATCGTTCGCAGAGCTTGGCCTCCCAGGGCCTTGGGATCCTGAGAGGATCGTGGTCGTGCTCGACCACAGGACCCCCGCGAACACGGCACAGACAGCCTCCGCTCACGCGCGCATAAGGAAGCTCGTCAAGGAATACGGCATTCGGAAGTTCTACGACGCGGGAGAGG
>CAYOXJ010000216.1:875-2393 GCA_964407905.1 uncultured Thermoplasmata archaeon | reverse complement strand
AAAAAGGTTGCTGCAGAGAAAGGAGTGTTCTTCGCCTGCAAGGCTCCCCAATCCCGGTGCTGCAGGTAGTGCGAACCTTCATTGCTTCGGCTGATTCTAATTAATCTCGCGAGCGGAGTCCGGCTGTTCGCCCATCATGGATCGCAGAGGGAATGGAACCTTGATAATCGACGATTTAGTGATTCTCGGCCGCAGCTCCCCCGACACAATGAGAGACAACCGTGTCAGCGTCTGCGTGGCTGGTTATTCAAGAACGATTGGGTTCGTGAGACTCTACCCTACGCGACTGGATTCTCCTTTGAGAGCATGGAACATCGTTTCCGTCCCAGTGGAAAGGAACCCAAAGGACGCTCGGCCGGAGAGTTGGAAGATAACTGGTTCTAAATCAGAGTGGGCCCGTTTGAGCGAGAAGATAACAGTTGTGGGCAGACTGAAGCGAGAGGAAAAACGCCCGTTGGTTATGCCCCTGGCCTCCGGGTGCGTCCTCGACCTCTGGGAGAAAGGCCGAAGCCTGGGAATCGTGAGACCCCGCTCGAGGGACTGCTACTTTACGGACAGAGAGGACCAAGAACCAGCAATCCAGATGACTCTCCTGGGAAGGGCGCTCGAATTGGACAAGCACAAGTACGGGCTCCAGCCTCGAGTCCGATACCTCTGTTCGAACTGCAGGCTTCCTAAGGGACATGATCAGCAGATCCTGGAGTGGGGGATCTATGAATGGCTCAGAAAGAACCCGGGCAAAGAGGACGGTGTGTGGGCGAACCTCTTCTGGAAAGAGAACCAACAGGATATCTACTTCGTGGTGGGAAACCAGGCGAAGTGGCCGTCATCGTTCATGGTCATCTCTGTGCTGAGAATGCCGAAGACCTGAGCTTCGATCAAAGGTCTCTGATACTGAACCCCATTTCGCGAAGTTTAGAAGCAATGATGCCCCGATGGCATCTGTGAACATCCTTTTCATAGCACATGATGGCCGTTGGTTTCTCGTTTGCGACTGCGGCCAAGATATCGATCTCGCGCTTCACTTTGCTCAAGTGCGACTCATAGGCTCGGGAAAAAGCTGCGAAATCGCCTCCTGCATGGAACTCCTTTCTGGCCTCCCCGGGAGATCCGAGCTGCTTCATGTGCACATACTCGATTCCGCAGCCGTTGAGCGCGCTGCGCAACTGAGCTGCTGAGAAACCCAGCTTACGACTCAACGGAACCTCCCGCACGTCGACGAGACAAGAGATCTTGTTTGACTGCAGCCTCTCCAGAAACTCTCCTGCCGAGAGACCTTCGTATCCAATTGTGCACAGCACTGGCGTATTGTCTTGAATAGACCCCGGCCCAGACGACATCGTGCCTGTATTATCGGCATAACCCCTCATAATTGTTCCTCCAGCTGCGTTGAAACAGCAGGGCAATCAAACTCTTGATTCTTGCCCGTACATGCGGTCACCGCGAACCCATACCCTGTTGCAGAGAATCCGCCTCGATTCACCCCTCGTCGACTCTTCGAGGCATTCCATCCTGACC
>CAYOXJ010000216.1:0-865 GCA_964407905.1 uncultured Thermoplasmata archaeon | reverse complement strand
GTGCGACATTCACGAGGCTGATGAGGACAGGCACTTCCATAAGCGGACCAATGACCGTCGTGAAGGCCTCCGTTGTCGCGATTCCAAAGGTCGCAACTGCGACCGCGATCGCGAGCTCGAAGTTGTTGCTCGCAGCCGTGAACGATTGAGTCGTGGCCTGGCTGTAGCTGAACCTGAGCTTGTAAGAGAGGCCGAAGCTGAAGAAGAACATCAGCAGGAAGTACGACACGAGGGGAATCGCAACACGAACGACGTCCAACGGCTGCTCGATGATCTTCTCGCCCTGCAGGGCGAACATCACGACGATCGTGAACAGCAGACCGATCAGCGCCAACGGGCTTATCCTCGGCGCGAAGACCTTGTCGTACCATTCTCTTCCCCTGCGCCTCGCTAGGAAGTACCAGCTGGCCACGCCGAGCGCGAAAGGTATCCCGAGGAATATGAGCACGTTCTTCGCGATCTCTGCCATCGTTATGTCGACCACGATCGCTTCCGACGATGGCGACACGATGGGGGTCATGACAGTGATGAAGAAGTACGCGAGGACCGAGTACATGATTATCTGGAAGACCGAGTTGAGCGCCACGAGCACGGCACAGTACTCGCAGTCGCCCTCGGCAAGCATGCTCCACACGAGGACCATCGCGATGCACCTCGCGAGGCCCGTGAGGATCAGGCCGTTCCTGAATCCCGCCATCTCGGGCTCAGGAAATGCGAGCCATGCCAAACCGAACATGAGCACGGGGCCGATTGCCCAGTTGAGGAAGAGCGATGTTCCGAGCATCTTCTTCGCCTGCCTCAGCCTCCCGAGCTCGTCGTAGTGGACCTTGGCCAGCGGAGGGTACATCATCACGAGCAGGCCGAT
>CAYOXJ010000215.1:0-2420 GCA_964407905.1 uncultured Thermoplasmata archaeon | reverse complement strand
GCTGTTCGACCTCGCTGATGGGACCTCAACATCAAGATCCAGGCGAAGGCGACTGCGAATACAAGCAAGTTGAAGACTATGTTGATCAGATCGTCACCGACCTAGTGGAACAGCCCTCTGTGGAGGAACTGAGCAGTTGCGTGCCTCGGCCCCACCAAGCGTTCGATGCCCTCTGACGCCGATAGATTCTCGCCATTGGTTCAAACCCAGCAATGCCGTCTCGGCGGTCATGTGCACGAACGAAATATAATTGTTTGCAGTCTGTTGATTCCTGCGACACGAACTCCCGGATAGGTTGGATTGACAGATGACGACATTCTCGATCGTAGCGACTTGAGTTCGCCTGCATTCGCGTGCTCAGGACGCTCCCTCCCAGCTCGTGCACTAGGGTTAAATACGGGCTAGCCAATCGGAACGGATGCATGAAAGCTGAGTCCGGCCATATCATTTTCAAAGAGAAGTTCAAGTACAGGGATCTGCAAGGCGTCTTCGAGGAGGTTCTGACGGCCTTTCTCGACGAGACGGATCAGATGCCGGACGAGGACGAGATACTGCAGATGTTCTTCAGGATCAACATGATGGACATCGAGAAGAACAGGAAGCCCGAAGGGTACAACCGGAGAGGCAGGATGAAGCTCGTGTTCCCCATCACAAAGGGCAGGAAGCAATTCTACGTTCGGGCCGATTCCAAGACCGCCGAGACAGTCAGGATAACCGAGAGGCTCAGCAGGATATTGAAGAAGGCAGGAGTACCGCACACTGTCGATTGGGACAAGCTCCAGTCCGTACAACACTGAGTGCGTTGGACGCTCCATTGGCTTCGAGTCGAGGGACGATGGCAGCAACTGACATTCAATCAAGAGTGAAGCGGGCGGTCGACGATCGGGATTCCCTCGAAGGGATGAGGAAGTCGTTCAGGACGATTATCGAGAGACAGAAGGAGAACGCAGGAAGAATCCCAGACCTGGACCAGAGAAAAGACCGGCTCCGTAGGATCAAGGAGAGCTCGGTCGGGAACGAGGCCCTTTTTGCCCAGGCACTCGCAGCGCTCAGAGAGAACGGCTTCCGAGTGATTATCGCGAAGGATGCAGAAGCTGCGGTCAAAGCGGTTCAAGACGAGCTCAGAGACCACGACATTGTTGTCAAGTCGAAGTCCAATGTGACCAAGGAACTCCACCTTGCAGAGCGGCTGGAGGCAACGGGCACAAGCGTCATAGAAACGGACCTCGGCGACAGGATTGTCCAGCTTGCTGGCTGCGCGCCTGCCCATCCGACGGGCCCTGCCTGCCACCTGACCCGTGAGCAGATTGCGCGTCTCTTCAGTGAACATTTCAAGAAGCGCGTATCGGAGGACCCCGCAGAGCTCACGCAGGTGATGAGAGACGAGATAGCGTCATACATGTCGAAAGCAAAGGTGGGCATCACCGGTGCAAACGCGGTCACGGCGAACGAAGGCGCTGTGGTCATCGTTCATAACGAGGGGAATGCGGCGAAGTGCTCAATGCTATCTGACAAGCACATTATTGTGACCACGCCAGATAAGGTCGTACCGTCTCTAGATGACGCGATGAACATAGCGAAGCTCCAGACATACTACTCGACTGGCAAGATTGTCAGCTCGTACATCAACATCATAACTGGCCCAAGCTACACTGCTGACATCGAGAAGGAGGTCTACAAGGGAATGCACGGTCCTAAGGAAGTCGTGATCATCTTCGTGGATGGCGGAAGGCTCAGCGCCTCGGACAAGGAACCACAGTACTGCATCGGCTGTGGCATGTGCCTGCTCTTCTGCCCCACCTACAACGTGATCGGCCCGATCTTCGGGAGCACAGGCCATATGGGAGGTCAAGGGGTCCATCTCGTTGGGTCCAGGGCCGAGTTCGATGAGGCATGTGAGGCGGGCCTCTACCTGTGCACCTTGTGCGGGGCTTGCGCTGAAGTCTGTCCGTCCAAGATAGATACCAAAAAGGGCATGACAGATGTGAGACAGGCATCAAGAAAACTTAAAAAGGGCGAACTTCAGGAACACAGCATTGTTGTCGCGAGCGTCAGGAACTACGACAATCCGTGGCAGGTGCCGAGGAAGCAGAAAGCGAAGTGGTCCGAGGGCCTCGGCCTCATGAGGAGGGGCGAAGTGGTCTTCTTTGCGGGCTGCTCAACATCCCTGCTTTTCGGAGACAACGCGAGGCGCGCCGTCGAACTGATGAGAGCGTGTCAGGTTGAGCCAGCATACCTCGGGCAGGATGAAAGGTGTTGCGGATCCACAGTGCGCAAGCTTGGCGAGGAAGTGCTCGCGAGAGAGAAAGCAGAGGGATGTCTCAGGGACTTCGGGTCCGCTGGCGCGAAGCTGGTCGTCACCTTGTGCCCTGGATGCTCTTCGGCTCTGAATCACTACCAAGACTTGCGGGAGAAGTATG
>CAYOXJ010000214.1:0-2424 GCA_964407905.1 uncultured Thermoplasmata archaeon | reverse complement strand
ACTTGCGCTCCCAGAGATGAGCTTCGCTCGGTCCGGGCATGCGGCAATCCTGCTGTCCAATGGCAAGGTCTTGGTCACGGGAGGCTCGGATTGGCTCACGGGAATTTGGTCCCAGGCGGAGCTCTACGATCCCGCAACTCGAGAATGGTATCCAGCAGGGACCATGCTGCGCGAGCGCGTGTTCCTCTCGATGCATCTTCTGACGAACGGCTCTGTCTTGGCAATAGGCGGCGACACCGTGGGCACGAGCGAGCTGTATGATCCAACGACGAACTCGTGGTCTCACGAGGGGAAGATGTCCTCTGAGCGGTTCAACTTTGGATCGACGGCACTCGGCGATGGCAGGATCATGGCCGCCGGTGGTCTATCGGCCAACAATCCCTTGGCATCTGCTGAGATATTTGACCCGGAAGCTGGGACGTGGGAGGCCCTGAGCGACATGAACGTGCCGAGGGCATCCTTCTCGCTCACCCAGCTCGAGACGGGGGCCGTTCTTGCTGCAGGATCGTCCAGCGCTCTGGGCACCACGGAATCGTGCGAGCTGTTCTTCCCGGGCAACGGCACATGGGCCTTCACGAAACCGATGAACATCTCGAGAGGAGCGCACGGACAGGCGAGGCTGCCGGATGGCTCCGTGCTCGTTTTCGGAGGTGTTAGCGGGAGCACCATAACGTCATCCGCGGAGGTGTACTCAAAAAAGCCTGTCGAACCCGCGCCTCCAGGCAAACCGTGCAAACCGATCGACCTGGTGCCGCTCGTGGAGGCGGCCACTGAACTCCCTGGCCAATCAGGGAACGGCCTGATCGCCAAGCTGATCGCAGCGCAGGCGCAATATGATGGCGGCAACACCAGCGTCTGCCTGAACATCATGAACGCTTTCTACAATCAGGTGAAGGCGTTCGCGCAGAGCGGCCATCTCACCCGAGCACATGCAGCCGCGCTCTACAACGGGTATGCGTGCGTCGTCGAAGGCCTCGGAGGAGAGCCCAGGTTGCCCATCCCCGAGATGCTCGCGACGGATGATTTATCGGTCGTGATCTCCCTCGAAATCACGACGTTTTTCCTTGAGATTTCCGACTAAGAACTGTCGGACAACGATGTCTGACAAAGATAACCACTGTCAGACAGCTCTTCCGCGCCCCTCCCATTAAATACTTGCTTCCGACATAACGCATGCTCACTCGATGGGATGCACAACGAGAGGAGGTGATTCTGATTAAGCTAAGCAAGAAGCTGCTCGCCTCGACGGCCGTTGGGGCCGCGCTGATTTTGAGCGCAGTCCTGATCGTGTCGCTGACAGGCAATGACAAGCCGAGCATCACGACCAAACCGCCGCCGGCCGAGGAGCAGCCACCAGCATCAACCCCAGAGAGCCCGGGTTCCGAGACCGAGGTGCCAACGACGCCCGAGGAGGACGAGAACGACCAGCCAGGGGACGGAGGCGATGAGCCAGCTCCTGAGCAGGAGAAGGCAACGGGCCTTGCGCGCGCATACGAAGTGCATGTGCGCAACTTGGCGCGAATGCAGGAGAAGCTCGCTGCAATGGGCGAGTCAATCCTGGCCACTGAAAACTATCCGCATGGCCTTGTCCGCTCCACGATGAAGCTCGCGGAGAAGCTCGGGATAGAGGCCGACCTGGGATTCGCCTTGGAGAATGTTGATGCCAAGGGCCACGGAAACGGCAAGGGGCACGCCTACGGCCTCGAGAGGATATGATCAAGTGAGGAGCGCTGAAGACTTCTGGAACCACGATGAGGGCGCTGAGGGCCGACGACGCGAATCGTCGGTGATGCTCGCGAACGAACATGCTTTGCGGCCCGAGAGCGTGCCGAACTGTGCGTTTCACGGTTCTGCCCGCTCCCACACTTCTTCCGCTTTTCTTTGACATCCTTGTTTTCCAGCTGCACAGAAGCGAATATGCCGCAGCCTCGCGGCCATAGCTACAATCAGGATGCACTGGGCACAGCTGCGCGGTATGGCTCCACGACGATCTTCGCCATCTTCCATATGCCTGTTAGATAGTAGCTGTACTCGCCCACGCGGTGGAAGGTCGCGCTCCAGTAGTCTCCGGGCGCGATGAGCAGGCCGCTCTGGAACATCCCGTCTGGGTGTTCCCCGGCCTCGTCCACCCGTCCGCTCTTGATGGCTATTCCCGGCGGAGGGGCCCAAGTCCTGTTGACCCACACCACCTTCGTGCCCTCGATCACTCTCACGACAGATGGCATGACCTCGTGGCCCACCAGATCGACATATGTCTCGTACCTCGGGGGAGGTGGCGGCGGAGGTGGCAGGTACTGGACCGGCGTAGCGGCCTCGAAATGCTGCAGCTGCGGGCGCGGTGCGGACACGACTGTCCTCCTCCTCTTCGGCCTCGCCACGATGACGATGGCTGGGATGGCGATCAACACGGCCATTAGGAGCAGG
>CAYOXJ010000213.1:0-2509 GCA_964407905.1 uncultured Thermoplasmata archaeon | reverse complement strand
GCCGAGGTGATGAACAACGAAGAATGAGGAGCGCCACCAGAAGGCGGTCGACAGGCTGACGGAGCTCGCGGGGAGCGTATATGTCCAGTTGGACGATGGCAAGATCCCGAAGATGATGATCCCCCTGAGGACAAAGAGCAATATCAGGTTCGACCCGAAGCTCGCAGTCTGGAAGTACGGAAAGGCGATGGGGGCGCGATCGGCCAAGAAGCTGACGGGCGCACAGATGCTCCTGCGCACAATGTACATGCTTGAGTTCATCGAGAACATGATCAAAGAGGAGAAGTCGTCCACATTGAGAGAGATGTACTACATATCCGAGGGATGGGCGAAGGCCAAGTTCTCTGCGCAGGACGAGTCGAACATGCTCGCTGAGGACCTCGAGATCATCACGCTCTGCATGAGAGAGGATTTCAAGTTGAGGCCCGAGGAGGACGGCGCCCGGGTCATCGGGAACATCACAATCCAGGAGATAGACAGGAAGGGAAAGAGGAAGAAGATCAACTGCAGAGACGATGTTGGGGACTCTGGCTACGGCATTCCATACAACGTCGAGAAGGAGAAGATCAATTTCATCGACTGCGACGCGGACTTCGTGATAGCGATCGAGACAGGTGGTATGTTCGACCGGCTTGTCGAGAACAAGTTCGACGAGGATGCGCACGCAGTCCTCGTCCATCTGAAGGGCCAGCCGGCAAGAAGCACGAGAAGGTTCATCAAGCGACTGAACGAGGAGATGAAGCTCCCGGTTTGCACGTTCACCGACGGCGACCCTTGGAGCTTCAGGATCCACGCCTCGCTCGCCTATGGTGCAATCAAGACCGCTCATCTCTCCGAATATCTCGCCACGCCAACGGCTGAGTTCGTCGGCATCACAGCGTCGGATATTCTGAACTATGAGCTCCCCACGGACAAGCTGAACGACAAGGACGTCCAGGCGCTGAACGCGGAGAAGACCGACCCGAGGTTCAACGACGAGTTCTGGAAGCACGAGATCGACCTGATGCTCGAGATCGGCAAGAAGGCGGAGCAGCAGGCGCTGGCGAAGTACGGGCTCGATTATGTGACGGACACCTATCTTCCGGAGAAGCTCTCGGGGATAGGCATCATGAAGTGATTCATCCGGACCAAGTGCACAGGTTGTTGATCCTGTCGCTCATGCCTGAGCTGCCCATCCACATCAGGCGCTCGAATGACTGGACGACCGTATAGCCTCGCGAGAACGCTGCATCAAGCGCTCGTCTGGACTGGGCAGGCATCGCGACCGATATCTCCGGCGAGTTCGCGTCCGCTCCGAGCAGCTCTGCAGAGGCGATCAGAGCGTCCAGGGCATCCTCTTTCGAAGCTGGATCCGTCACAAGGACTCGGATTGACGCCCCACCCATGTTCACACGTCTTGGCGACGTGTGGACGTTGCAGAACCCAACGACTTTGCCCTTCGAAGTGGCGACAATAGTGTCTCCGAAGGAGAACTTCTGGGTCAGCTCGACCTCCTTTGTGTAGTCGAGGCCGAGCCTGACTGAATTGGACAGCCGCTTGATCTTGGATTTGAGGGCCTCCTGCACACCAGATTCCGAGAACCTCTCGACGGTGATGTTCCCAGCTGGCTCCTCAGGTACTTCGTGCTGCTCCAGCCGTTTGCCGAGAACGAGGACCAAACCCTCGGGCCTCAATCCAATCTTGAGATACATCCCCAGGTTGACAGCACTGTCGGGCATCGTCTCAAGGCCGATGTCCACACATCCCTGGTCTTCCAGATATCGAAGCGATGATTTCAGAAGCTCCTTTCCGAGGCCTCTTGCCTGATATGACGGAAGGATGGACAGAGGACCGACCCATCCAGTCGTGCCCCAAACATGAGAGAAGCAGGATCCTACTACGCCGGCGAGTTCGTCAACAGCGACGATGGCGCCGTCGGGGTCAGAGTGGAGATAGGACAAGATGTTCTCATCGGTCCTGGGAGAGAGTCTGACTCTCGTTCCATAGGATTTCTCCATGAGATCGCTCCAGGCCAGCAGGTCCACTCCTTTGACATCGACAAGGTCCTCGACCTTCATCTTGCGTATCACGACAGCCATTCAGACCATTCCCTGGGGCAGGAGTCCAGCATGGCGAAACGAGGTGTGGGGATATCAAACTAGGGCGTGGGTCCGTACCTGGACACAGGTTATATCTGAGGAGCCTGATTCCGCCAACGCCATGCGGATGACTCCTGAGTGCGTCCCATGCCTGATTCGCAGAGTTCTCTTTGAGACCGAGGAGGTCAACGATTCGAAATCGGTCGAGGCCGTGAAGAGCGCTGCCAAGACACTTGGAAGGCTCTTCGGCGACGACGTATGCTCAGCAGCGGTTGCGACAGAGGTTCACAGAGAGACCTACAGAATCCTCGGAACGGACGATCCGTACAGACGGCTCAAGAGAAAGAGCAACGAGATCGCTCTCGAGCTCTTCCCGACAGCTGAGAGGTTCGTGAAGGCCTCTGAGAACCCGCTCAGAGACGCCTTCTTGT
>CAYOXJ010000212.1:0-2521 GCA_964407905.1 uncultured Thermoplasmata archaeon | reverse complement strand
TACCTACATACCGCCCGGGGACATGATGAGGATCATCGCCTCCGTGCTGAAGGCCAAGGCCTCGGGCGAAGTGGACCGGGCCCTTGAGAGGAGCAGGATGCAGTTCCTCGACATATCCAGGGCTTATGACCAGAAGATCGAGATAGGCGCAGCCGCTCTGGACTCGTTCTTCGAGGACGTATTCTCAACGTATGACGTCGAGCTCGGAGGATTCGGAATACAGCCGAAGTTCCCCCAGCGGGAAGTCATAGAGATCCTCCTCCAAAGGTATGCACTGGATCACGATCCGGAGCTCGCGGAAGCGGTAACGAACACGCTGAGTCGAATGGCCGATGGCCTCTACGACCGGGTCGAAGGTGGAGTGTTCAGGTACTCCGTGACCAGGGATTGGCACACGCCACATTACGAGAAGATGCTTGAGACGAACATCGGATTCCTGCGGAATCTAGTCCACGCTTACAAAATCCTCGGACGCGAGCGGTTTGTAGAACTCGCCCGAGGAACGGCGGAGTATGTGCTCAGAACGCTCCGGAACCCAAGATCGGGCGCATTCTATGGCAGCCAAGACGCCGATGAGGAGTACTACAGACTGCATGGCGATGCCCGGAAGCGACGGAGGAGGCCATCCGTCGACAAGACCGTGTACGCCGGGTGGAACGCGGAGGCATCCGCAGCCATGATTTTCGCTGGAACACTCATGGGGGAGAAGTCGTGGATCGAAGCTGGCAGGACCGCGCTGGAGTACGAACTCAAGAGGCTCTGGAGTCCGAGGCTCGAGCTCGTGAGACACGCCGAGAATCAGGAAGTCTACCTCTTCGCCGACCAGGTTGACCTGCTTGAGGCGATACTGAGCAACCTGCGAGCATCTGCCAACAAGAGCATGATGGAAGTGGCAGACTCGCTATTGACAGGAGTAGAACACCGTTTCCCGATGGTCGAGGGAGCCCATTCGGACATCATTAGACAAGACGACGCCGTAGGTGAGCTGGCGGACCTGCGGAAGGACCTCGTGAGCAACTCGAAATGGGCGATGAATCTCGGGCTATACAGCGCAGTCGCCCACAGGCCAGAGCTGATGGACAAGGCCATGGGCATCCTGCGCTCGTTCACACGGAAGGAGGTCGAAGGCCACGGTCTGTTTGCCGCCTCGTACATCAAAGCATGGTGGGTTCTCGAGAAGGGTCCCGTCGCGGTCGAGGTTCACAGCACGCAGAAAGACCCGCTGAGGGAAGAAATGTGGAGAGCGGTTGAGGAGCTCGTCGATCCCGGAGTTGTCGCCATTCTGGTGAACGACCTGAAGGAGGATGACAGGCCCTACGCAGTTGCGTGCACGTCCAAGAGATGCTCTGAGAAGGCATACGACACCGACGAGCTGTTGAGAAAGCTGGGAGCCATCTGGTCCAGTCAAGTCTAAATATATCTGAGCTTCATTATTGTTATGGTCTTGGCCATGGCTAAGAAGGCGAAGCTCATCCCTAGGAAGTTCCTGTCGAGCGATGAAAGGATTGTCTTTGAATCGCGTCCGAGCGCATGGCTGTACATGAAGTCCGCAACGCTGGCCATGCTCATCGGGCTCATTGCATTGGTAGTATTCGCATGGCAGTGGATTCCCGACGCGCCTGAACTGCCCTATCTGAACGACTACCTCACCGCGTCATATGGCGACTATGTGAGATGGGCCTTCGGGGCGGTGTTCGTTCTCGCGTTACTGTTCTTCTCGGCAAAATGGCTCCGCTGGAGCAGCACTGTGTACGCCGCGACTGACGAACGCATCATAACCCAGAAGGGCATTCTCAACAAGACCTACGAGGACATCCCTCTCACGATGATCACGAACATCGACATGGCCCAGTCCCTTGGCAAGAGGGCCCTGGGCTACGGCACTCTGGTGTTCTCCACCCAAGGCCTCGGGGGCAAGAGAGCTGACATGGTCTGGGACGCGGTGCCAAACCCAATGACGGTAAGGAGAAGGCTCCAAGAAGTCATGGATGTGCGAGTGAAGCCAAAGAGAGAGTGATCAGGAAGCCGCTGTCTGACCCAGACTCGTTCGGGACAACGTCAATCCCCAAGCCATGCATCCACAAGCCCAAATAGACCGCGAATCGTTTACCAGGATACAGCACAGGGGAGGCAGGTTCTGTGGGCGTAGCTGATGTTGTGAAGGAAGGACCGGGAAAGGCGTTCATGTTGTGCAACGAGGCGATTGTGAGAGGCGCATTGGAGGCCGATGTGAAGGTGGTCTCAGCGTATCCAGGATCGCCTACAACGGAGATACTGGACACTTTTTCCGAGGTGCTCCCGAAGTTCGACTTCAAAATGGAGATCGCATCGAATGAGAAGGTCGCGCTCGAGACGTGCGCAGGAGCAGCGATGGTTGGCCTCAGGTCAATCACGAGCATGAAAAGCGTCGGGCTGAACGTTGCCTCCGACTCGTTCTACTCGCTGTCCTATACCGGAGTGAAGGGGGGCATGGTGATTGTCGCTGCGGATGATCCCCAGGCGCATTCGTCTCAGTCGGAGC
>CAYOXJ010000211.1:0-2541 GCA_964407905.1 uncultured Thermoplasmata archaeon | reverse complement strand
GCCTCCACAATCCTCATGACGCTCCTGTCCACGATCCTCAGGGCCTCTGCTAGGGGAAGGTCAGCTCCAATGCTCAACAGCCTATTGTTGTCGAGCACGACCGTGAAGTCTGCATGCTCCTTGAGCTTCGAAACGCCTTCCTCAGCGATTTGTCTCCTCTCGGCGCCTTCGGTCCCGAACGGGAGTATTGGGAGTGCGAACGTGACCGCGTTCATCTCCTTCGCAGCGCTTGCGACAACGGGCGCAGTTCCGGTCCCTGTTCCGCCCCCCATGCCCGCGACGATGAAGACGATGTCATACCCCTTCAGTGCCTCCTTTATGACGTCCCTCGCCTTCTCGGCGCAGTGCTCTCCGACTTCGGGAAAGCCGCCAGCATCTCGGCCGAATGAGACGTCCTTTCCGATCAGCACCTTCCTGTGGGCGTCCACGCCTCTCAAGTGTTCTTCATCCGTGTTTATCGCAACAGTGTCCACTCTGCTCGATTTCCAATATATACCATGCACGATGTTCGAGCCAGCACCGCCGCAGCCTACAACCGCTACGGTCGGCTCGCCAAGGCTCGTTCCGATTGCATTGATTATGTCCTCAGTCCTGTTCCCTTCCGCCGACATCCTGTTGGCCTCCGTCTCTCTCTGGCCTGTCGATGGAAGACCCTCCCGGAGAGTCCCCACCGCCTGCCAAAGCGCCCGCAAACGGTGCCTATGCTCCAGGAACGACCTTGAACGCGCTCCTTTGCTGGTTCGCGTCCTTCTTGAGCCCTTCTATGTGCTCTTCGTGCAGGAACTCGTGCCTTGCGCTGTCTGCGACCGCTTCCGAGATGCTGCTGTACACTCCCTCCGCCACGAGCTGCTTGATTGTGTCAAGCACCAACGGGGGCACTTGTACGAGTATCTCGTTCGGCCTTGTCGTCCCTTCGGAGCCACCCGCGCGCATCTCTATGTACGCGCGGATAGCCGCACGGGCCAGTTGCGACCTGTTGGAGAACTCATTGCTGCTGGCGATGAACTCATCGATCAGTTTGAGGTCCTCGGCATCGAGGCGCAGCGTTATTCTTTCGTTCTCCAACGGGTCGGACATGTGTGCATCCCATCCCGATTTGTTGACGCAAAAGGAACATATGTCCGACGAGACTATATATAGATATGCAAAATGTCTCATTTCGTCGGCAAAAGTCATACTCGGCCTACTGGCATCGTCTCGTGTTGGCTGTTCATTCCTTCACTGGCAACGTTGGTGCCGCGCTACCAATCAAGGAATGAGAAAGCTTGGGAAGCTTCATTGCGAAGGACCGTTTCTGCCCGCCCTTCATCCGGGAGTAAACAGAATGGTCGACGAGATCGATCACAACGCAGACAAGGGAATTGAGCACAGAGCGCGCTTCGTGTTGGTCCCCATCGGCATTGTACTTTTCGCCTTGGGATTCGTCATGACTGCGGTGTCGGTCACGGGAGGAACGGTCATAGGAGAGCCCTCGCATCCCGCGCAACATCTCTTTCTTCTGTCCGGCATTGCAATGAGTCTCGCAGGAGTTGTGGCCGCGACTGCCGGACCAGCGTCATTCCTCCTTCATCACAAGAAACGCTCGCGTTAGATCATCCACCATGTCGTCTCGCCGAGAAACCTTTTATTGGTAACAGGCATTCAGTGCCTACGCTGGCAGGGAAACATGGCTCTGGATTTCTCTTCAATTGAGAGAAAATGGCGCAAAGCCTGGTACGAGGCGAAGATAAACGAGTCCAACCCAAGACCGGGCGGCAAGAAGTTCTTCATGATATTCGCGTACCCAGGCGTTACGGGATATCTCCATGTCGGCCATATGCGCGGCTACACCGTTTCGGACGCGATTGTGAGATTCAAGAGGATGACTGGCCACGAGGTGCTATTTCCCGTGGGAACACATGCTACAGGGAATGGTGCAATCAGCTTCGCCAGACGTGTTGAGCGTGGAGATCCTGCGACAATCGAAGTGCTCAAGGCGAACGGCTGTCCTGATGAGAGGATTGCCAGGCTCTCGGACCCTATCGAGGTCGTGAAGTTCTTCAACGAGGTCTACGTGAACGACTACTGGAAGCGTTTCGGTTTTCTCAGCGACTGGCGCCGCTTCACTTGCACTATCTATCCTGATTATTCCAGATTCATCGAATGGCAGATGCGCAAACTGATGGCTGAGGGACTGCTTATCCAGAAACCGTACTATGCCCCTGCGTGTGTCGAGCACGGTCCCGTTGCTATCGACGTGTCCGAAACGGACATATCGAAGGGCGGGGGCGCCGAGGTTCTCGAGTACACTCTTCTGAAGTTTGACTTCGAGGATGGCAGGAAGTTGGTCGCCGCCACTCTGAGACCGGAGACGGTGTTCGGATTGACTAACTTCTGGCTGAACCCGGATGTGGAGTACGTCGACGCGGAAGTCGATGGCGAGACGTGGGTCACGAGCCGGCCCGCCGCAGAGAAGCTCAAGTTCCAGAAGGACAAACTCGTCATCAAGGGTTCAGCGAACGGATCGACACTGATGGGCAAGAGGTGCAGGGCGCCATACAC
>CAYOXJ010000210.1:0-2546 GCA_964407905.1 uncultured Thermoplasmata archaeon | reverse complement strand
TCGCGATATCGTTGAAGGTCTGTGGTTGGACAAATCTGTCTATCCACATTACCCCAACTTCGCGCGCGAGCTCAGAAACCACGCCTCTGTCGATCTCAGCTCGAATAAGGCCGCCCATGTAGAGGGAGTATTTGATGCCTGTCCCGCCGAGGGAGTTGACCGACTTGAGCACATCAGAGATGCGGGACTTCTCGAAGGTCGAGATGTCGACCGTAATGCGCGAGCCCGTTGTCCGGAGGGTCTGAGCCGGAGAATGGGACGGTTCAGCTCTGTCGGAAACCCTGCCAGAAGCAACTGGGATTTGGTCATAGGTCTTGGAAATTGAAAGGCTTGCCTGGTTCTCGGATTCTATTTGAGTTCTCTTGGCGTTGGATCCGTCACGAGCAAGCTGGACTGTTACGTCCGCAGAATCCTCAAATCCCTGCATCTTTTCAAGTGCATTCTTGACAATGTCGTCGTATCGCTCAGAGAGCCTTGGGCTCAGCTTGTAGGCCGGCTCAAATGCGCCCACCCAACGCACAGATCGCAAGTCCTTGGCCTGTTCCACTGTCAATCCGGAAGCCCTTACGACGAATGCGTTGTAGTTGATGTAGTACAGAATCTTGACGCCCGTCGATTCGAGGGAATCCTTCATCTCGGGCGTTATCGGTCCATTGAATTGAACAATGAAATAGCTTATTTCATCGGCTGATTTGTCGCCATAGCTCAGAAACGAAGGTATGTTGGGCGTCTCAGCCAATGGGTCGAACCTGAAATTGTTCACCTGGATATAGCGCATGTAGTCCTGTGCGGGCCAAGGCATCACCTCGGCCCCTTCGACGGCTGCGCCCCCGGCGACGACCGGAGCGGTCATCAACGGGGCGAACATAGTCGCAACCAGTACGATTCCTATCAGCAATGCTAGTTCATTCTTCAGTCCATACATTCCCCTGCCCTCCGTGAACCGTCCCTTCTAAAGGGTAACATGGAATCATTTCAGGCGCTAAATAATGCTTGTTATGGATGACCCGGAAGTCAACGCGGGCAAAGAGGTCATCGGTGCTCAAAAAAGATTCGTGCTCCTGTACAGCGGCTAGTGCCTACGTAGTACCATGAGTTTCTACTGCATGTGGCAACTGTTTTTATATAATGGAATCCAGGTTTCTTCGCTTGCATGGCCGGCGAATTGACCGTCTCGGAAAGAGTTCTCTATCATCTCATCAATTACATCAAATACGAGGACAAGTACGAAGCGCCCTTCGACGTCACGCAGGACGGCATCTCGCAGGCCTGTGCAATCTCCCGAGCACATGCGGCCATCGAGCTCAAGAAGATGCGGGCCGCTGGAATTGTCGACGAGAGGCTATCACATGTGCGGCGCGGAAAGGCCAGAAGGAAAGTTTACTTCCTGACCTTCGACGGGAAAGCCAGGGCAGCCAACGTGATTCAATATGTGAAAGACAACGACATAACTCCGATGGTCGACGCGACCAAGGTCTCGCCGGACCTGCCGTCTCCCCGGGTCAGGAGCGCAAAGCGCTCCTCCCCTCTGCCGAGCGTGAAGGAGTTCTACGGGCGAGAGCAGGACCTCGGAGCTGCGAGGAAGGCCCTTTCGCTCCCAGCGATCAAGGTCCTCACCATCAAAGGCATAGCCGGAATTGGCAAGACTACTTTGGCGGCCAAGATCGCATCGGAGCTCTCGGGGCAGAGGGTGTTCTGGTACTCCGCAAAGCCTTGGGACACCTCCCGCAATCTCGCCGATGTTCTTGCGAAGTTTTTTTTCGACAACGGCAATAGAAAGCTGTCGTCCTATCTCGTGTCGGGCAAGTTCGAGCTTGGCGAGCTGAGCTTTCTCCTGAACGAAGAGCTGGGGGAGAACGGCTACGCCTTCGTGTTCGATGATGCGGATGTCCTCGAGAGCCTGCAGGAGTTCCTGAGGGTGCTCAAGCACAGCAGCGGCTCTGCGAAGATCATCGTGACGTCTGGATCCTCGCCCAAGTTCTACGAGAGATCGGATGTCGTCGCCAAGAAGGAGGTTGTCGAGATCGAACTTGGGGGCCTTGACAGGAAGGCAGCGCTGCAATTGCTCAAGGCGAGAGGAATCGAAGGCCCCATCGCGGAGGAGCTTGTGCGCACCACAAACGGCCATCCTCTATCCCTGGAGATGGTGACCGAGGCGAGTCCCACAGAGGCGAGGCACCAGGTTGCCAGGTTCTTCGAAGAGAAGTTCTATTCCGCACTCGCCGAGGAGGAGAAGTCCCTCCTTCAGCTGGCATCCGTGTTTCAGAAGCCCTTCCCTTTGGATGCGATCCCGAGGGAGCTGCGTCAGGCGAAGAAGGGCTCGATGTTGAGAGAGGTGGCCCCGGGGAGGTTCGAAATCCACGCCTCCCTCAGGAGCTTCGTCTACGACTCAATGACCAGGGAGGAGCGAGCAAGGTGGCACAGTGCTGCCGCGGACCACTACCTAAGGGCCGGAGATATCCAAGAGAGGCTGTTCCATCTCATCAGGGCGAACCGCTCTCTCGAGGCTGAGATGATGATGGCTAGGCTCGGCGAGGATCTGCTCG
>CAYOXJ010000209.1:0-2555 GCA_964407905.1 uncultured Thermoplasmata archaeon | reverse complement strand
ACGAGCTTGACCTCTGTCCTCTTGTCAATCCGGATGCCGACGTTGTATCCGTTCGATATCTTGATCGTGAGAATCTCCGGTGCGCTGAAGTCGTGATGGGGCATGAGGATGCCTGAACCAACATCGTCCCCCCTTCGGACCTCGACGACATCTCCGATGTCCGCACCTGCGGCTTCCAAGAGCTTGCCAGCAAGGCCAGAGTACTTCATCGTGAGGCTAGATGGGGTTAGTCGTCTTAAATGATTTGCTGGTGCAGCATCGCACCCGGCACATGCCAGTACACCAGCATAGACAATATTCTTAAGATTCCAACATGATGCACCGGCCGGTCGCATGAGATGAGAGTCCTGGCCGTCGGGGGAGGGGCGCGGGAGCACGCAATCGTTTCCGCTCTCGTGCGCTCAGGGGCTGATGTCTTCGCCTGCTTGAAGAACAACAACCCGGGCATCGCGAGGGCGACCAAAGGCTACATGCTTGTGGATGAGAACGATGTCCCCAAGGTCGTCAGGTTCGCGAAGATCAGCGGTGCGGAGCTCGCAGTCATCGGGCCCGAGGCCCCGCTCGAAGCAGGGCTCGCAGACGGACTCGAGAGGGCAGGAATACAGGTCGCCAGCCCAAGCAGGGCTGCAGCTAGGATTGAGACCTCCAAGAGCTTCATGAGAGGAGTGCTGTCCAAATACAAGATCAAGGGCTCAGTTCGGTATGCGATTGCAAACACCGTCAGAGACCTCGAACTCGCGCTGAACAAACTGGGAGACAACGTCGTTGTGAAACCGATTGGCCTCACAGGTGGAAAAGGGGTCAGGGTCTTCGGGGACCACCTGATGAGCCGGCAGGACATAATGGCCTACGGCGAGGAGATCCTTGCGAAGAAGATTGGCGGCAGCGCGAGGGTCGTGCTCGAGGAGAAGCTGGTGGGCGAGGAGATTACGATTCAGGCTTTCTGCGATGGCAAGCGCGTGGTCCCGATGCCCGCCGTCCAGGACCACAAGAGGGCGTACGAGGGAGACAAGGGCCCCAACACGGGAGGGATGGGATCATACTCGCAGAAGGACGGGCTCTTGCCATTCCTGCGGAGGGAGGAATACGATGCGGCCGTCACGATCATGGCTAAGGTCGTGGACGCTCTGCGGAAGGAAGGGGCACAGTACAGGGGGGCCATGTACGGACAGTTCATGCTGACCAGGGACGGCCCGAAGGTCATCGAGTTCAACGCAAGGTTCGGTGATCCAGAAGCGATGAACGTCCTCCCGCTCCTGAAGGGCGACTTCGTCAGGATCTGCGAGAAGATGGCCGATGGGAGCGTTGGGAAGAAGGATGCGGAGTTCCTCCCCAAGGCATCCGTATGCAAGTACGTCGTTCCTGAGGGATATGGCACCAAGTCCCTCGCTGGTGAGGAGATAAGAGTGGACGAAGGCGCGATCTCAAAGGAGGGGGCCCTGCTGTACTATGCCAGCGTGAACGAGAAGGACGGGAAGATCTACACTACATCCTCGCGTTCGGTTGGAATCGTTGGTATCTCGGAGTCAATAGCAGATGCTGAGCGCATTGCGGAGAACGCGCTGAAGCATGTGTCTGGCAAGATACATGTGAGGCACGACATCGCGAAGAAGGAGACGCTCGCGGCAAAGGTCGCGAGAATGGACCAGATCAGGAGGACAAAGAGTTGAAGAACCTCGAGAAGGTCATCTCGAAGATCGAGACGGAGCTTGACGAGAAGGATCAGGTCAGAGAGGTCGCGCTGAAATCCTCCCGAGTCGTCGCGCGCCTGTCCGGCGGCATACTCAGAGGGCTTCACAGGGGCGCGGATGTCAAGGCGGAGGTCCGCGAGTTGAAGGACGAGGTCTCGAAACTCGGAAGCCTGTTGAGCGAGCATCCAGAACTCGAATCCGCAGGCTACGTCGAAGGAGCACTCCAGGAGTACGCCGAAGTCTGCATGGTCATCTCACTGATCGAGAAGGGCGACGTGCCTTCTCCCGAGGAGATCGGCGTGGACAGCATCCCCTACATCCTCGGCCTCGGAGATTCCGTCGGCGAGCTAAGGAGACTTTGCCTGAGCGAGCTCAAAGTGGGCAACGTCGCCAGGGCAAACCACTTCCTGGAGATCATGGAAGACATGTTCGCTGCGCTGATGAGGTTCGACTATCCAGAGGCGATTATCCCGATCAGACGGAAGCAGGACGTCGCGAGAAGCGTCCTCGAGAAGACGCGAGGAGAAGTCGCTGTGGCCGCGAGCGCTAGGAATCTGCAGGAGAAGCTGGAAGAGGTTCTGAAGCGGGGGTAGCCGCCTCACGAGAAGTGCTTCTTGATGACCGCTTCGATATCGGCTCTCGGGCGGGCGCCCGTGAGCCTGTCCACCTGCTTCCCTTCCTTGTAGAAGATCAAAGTGGGTATGCTGTATATCCCGAGAGCGGTCGCGGTCCGTGGGCTCTGATCTGTGTCAAGCTTCGCGAAGATCACCCTGCCCCTATAGTCCTTGGCGAGCGCCTCTAGGGTAGGAGCGAGCACCCTGCAAGGCCCGCACCAGGGCGCCCAACAGTCAACCAAGAGCTTGG
>CAYOXJ010000208.1:0-2586 GCA_964407905.1 uncultured Thermoplasmata archaeon | reverse complement strand
GAGCTAGCCCGCACGTACTCGGTCATCAAGGAGTTCGGGATTCCGTTGAGGATCGCGAACCTGGGCGTTCCTCAGCTGATCAAGCAGGGTCTCAAGTCCGCGCTCACGATAGAAGATGGCAGGGCGGCCATGGAGATGATTGGTGCGCATGTGCTCGCAATCCACCTCAACTACCTGCAGGAGGTCGTCCAACCGGAGGGTGAAACGAAGACCAAGGGCGGCCTGAAAGCGATCGAGAAGTTCGCAACTTCATTGCCCATCATCGCCAAGGAAACCGGAGCCGGCATGCCGAGAGAGGTCGCGCTCAAGCTCAAGAAGGCAAAGGTCAGAGGGCTCGATGTCGGCGGCCTCGGCGGCACGAGTTTTTCGGCTGTTGAATACTACCGTGCCAGATCTGTAGGCGATGCCACGAGGGCCAACATCGGACAGACATTCTGGAACTGGGGCATACCGACGCCCGTCTCAATCGTGCTCGCCGATGTTGGTCTGCCAATCATCGCCACCGGTGGACTGCGGAGCGGTCTGGACGTCGCACGGGCTGTAAGCATTGGGGCATCAGCAGGAGGCATGGCTGGCCGGTTGCTGCCTGCCGCGCTCGAGGGCGAGGAGGCTTTGAACAAGGAACTGGAGACGATCATGCGCGAGCTGAAGGCGGCGATGTTCCTCATCGGCGCCAAGAACACGCAGGAGCTGGCCGCATCGAAAGCTCTCATCACGGGCCGCTGCAAGGAATGGCTCGAGCAGCTGACGGAGTGAATCAATTGGCATTCCTGGATGACTACAAGGATCGGGTCAAGAAGATCAATGATCATCTAATGCGTTCGCTGGAAGTCATTGAGGACAGGAACCTCAAGGCCGCTATGGCACATTACCCTGCTGCTGGAGGCAAAAGGCTGCGGCCGCTCCTCGCGACCATCGTGGCCGAAGGTGTGGGCGGAAGGGCCGAGTCAGCTCTTCCGTTCGGCGTCGCGCTCGAAATGGTCCACAACTTCACGCTGGTGCACGATGACGTCATGGACGAGGACGAGACGAGGCGGGGCATCAAGACAGTTCACGCAAGGTGGGGAGTTCCAGAGGCGATTCTCGCTGGTGATGCGCTGTTCGCGAGGGCGTTCGAGATCATCCCGGAGTCAGATATCGATGATGCTCGCGTTGTCAAGCTGGTCGAGATAGCCGCCAAGGCCGTGCGTCTTTTGGCAGAGGGACAGCAGCTGGACATGGACTATGAGAACGCCATCAAGGTCACCTCAGAGGACTACATGAAGATGATTGAGAGGAAGACCGCTGTGCTCTACTCCGCCGCAGCTCAGGGAGGGGTCATCGCCGGAGGAGGATCGGAGGCCCAGGAGGAGGCGATGTTCGAGTACGGCAGGCTGATCGGCCTCGGTTTCCAGATTTGGGATGACGTGCTTGATCTCACCAGCGACCAGAAGACATTCGGCAAGCCCGTTCTGAACGATATAAGGAATGGGAAGAAGACCCTGGTGGTCGTGAACGCCCTCGAGGACCTCAAGGGCATGGAAAGGAAGGAGTTCCTCTCCATCCTAGGAAAGAAGAATGCGACTCTGGCACAGTTGACCAGGGCAAGGGATATACTCGACGATGTCGGTGCGATCGACCATGCGACAAGGGTCGCTAACGGCCTCATCTCCAAGGCCAAGGACCGTCTTAGCGTGCTCAGGGAATCGCCGCACAAAGAAGCGCTGAAGGCGTTCGCAGATTACATGGTCACAAGGCCGACCTAGTCCACTCCGGATTTCGTGATCTTGAAGTCCACCCTGCGCCCCTCCTCAAGATGCCTGTGTTTGATGATGATCGCCCTTCTCGTGCTCGCTCCGGCCTTGTCGAGCCTGATGATCGCCTTGGCGTTGTGGAGGAGGACATGCCCTCCTAATGGCTCGAAGGTTCCCTTCTCTATGTCCGTGTAGACCTGTGATGTCAGGAGGATCGGGATGTCCTTCGTTCTTGCCACGGCTAAGAGCTTCGCGAGCTGGGGGCTCAGGGATTTGCGCGCGCCCTTCTCCTCATCGTTCCTCGTCAGCCTGTAGTGGATTGTCGCAGAATCCAGGATTATGACGCCCACTTCGAGGGAGCTGTCTGCAAGCTTCACGGCCTTGTCGACGAACTTCTCCTGTTCATCGAAAGACGCGGGCTCGAAGAACAGGATGTTCTTCATCACATCCTCGTACTTCTCTCCCGCGATCTGCTTCAACCGTTCCAGCGACACGCCTTCGGTGTCTATGTAGACAACTTTCTTTCCGTCGAGGGCCACGTTCACCGCGACCTGGAGGCAGATGTTCGTCTTTCCAGACCCCGCCTCACCGAAGAAGAGCGTAATCGCTCCGCCCTCGAGGCCTCCCTCGAGGAGATCGTCCAGAGCGGTCGAGCCTACGGGCAAATGGGCCACGAGCCACGATTGGGGTGGGTGATGATAAGCGTTATGCGTACATCGAACCAGACAGCCTTATAATCGGGGAGCACTTTCCAGCATCCGTGGCAGTGCACAGGATCGGTGCGGAGGCAAAACTCGATTCCGCAGTTTGGATGTGCCGTGATGTCGTGTTCAAGCAACGGGTGGTCAAGAGC
>CAYOXJ010000207.1:0-2593 GCA_964407905.1 uncultured Thermoplasmata archaeon | reverse complement strand
CACTCCCCTGACCAGCATCTGGACACGGACGAGGCTTAAGATATTTGCCTGCGCGGACTACATGTAGCATCTTCACCACCCGACTTTGTACAGAACGGAGACCCGACAAGGTCTAAATACGCCGTTCGCAATCCCTTAGTCCGTCCTGAAGGGGGGCATGGTAGCCAAGTATCTGACTCAGATTTTGGTCACGTTTCTGAGCAGTCCTGAGCAGGACCGTGTCTTTGTGAATGAACGATTGCAGAGTTGGGAGGAACTGTAGATGAGCAAGGGTCTGAAGGCCGAGGTCGAGAAGTGTGTCGGCTGTCAGCTGTGCATGCTCGTGTGTTCGGGCACGCACGTGGGCAAGTTCAATCCGAGCGAGTCCCGGATAAATGCGGAGGATGTGTTCCCTGATCCGGGCGAATTCAGGCTGAACTACTGCATCCAATGCGACGAACACCCATGTGTCGAATCGTGCCCAGTTGAGGCGATAAAGCTGAACGAAGGTCTGGGCATATACTATGTCGACAAGGAAACCTGCACGGGATGCGGCGCGTGCGTGGAGGCATGCCCCTACAACGGCTGCTGGATGGACCCATCCGGAAGCTATTCGATCAAGTGCGACCTGTGCGGTGGGACGCCCCAGTGCATCGAGATATGCCCGAAGGGCGTTCTGAAGAGGTGATTGAGTTGGCCGACGGTTACACTGGTAAGGTATTGAGAGTCGACCTGACGAATGAGAAGATATCCGAGGAGCCGCTCAACAAAGAGTGGGCGAGACTCCACATCGGTGGAAAGGGCCTTGGCGCGAGGTATCTCTTTGAAGAACAGAAGCCAGGAATCGACCCGCTGTCTCCGGACAATCTCCTGATGATCTGGACTGGCCCGTTCGCGGGCACGATGGTGCCGCTGACGAGCAGATACGTCGTGGTGACGAAATCCCCGTTGACGGGCACGTTTTTGGACAGCTATGCGGGCGGATATTTCGCGCCAGAACTGAAGTACGCCGGATTCGATGGGATAATCATCAAGGGAAAGGCGAAGAAGCCTGTGTATCTGTGGGTGAACGACGGAAAGGCCGAGATCCGCGATGCGAAGAACCTCTGGGGCAAGGACACGTTCAAGACGGAAGAGTTGATTCGGAAGGAGACCGGCCAGAAGTACGCTCGCGTCGCTGCAATCGGGCCAGGCGGCGAGAAGCTCGCCCTGATCGCGAGCATTACGAGCGACCTGACGAGGAACGCAGGAAGGGGCGGCGGAGGCGCGGTCTTCGGCTCGAAGAACCTCAAGGCGGTGGCGGTCAGGGGAACCCAGGGTCTTGAGGTTCCGAACATCGACGGCTTCGTCAAGATGGCCAAGGAGATGCTGCTGAAGGATGTCATCGAAAACCCGGACCATGCAGGTTCGATAACTGACGGCACGCCCATCATCGTCGACATGAGCCAGAATGCAGCCATTCTTCCGACGAAGAACTGGAGTTCCGGCGAGTTCGATGGATCGGCTGGCGTCAACTCAGATGCGATCAAGACGAGAGTGCTGGTGCGAAGGAAAGCCTGCATGGATTGCGGGATCGCGTGCGGGAGCTATTCGAAGGTGCTCAAGGGCATGTTCAAGGGCGCTTGGACAGAGGGTCCTGAGTATGAGACGATCGGGCTGTGCGGCTCCAACTGCGGCATCAAGAACATCGAGGCCATCGTGAAGTATGCGGAGGACTGTGATAGGCTCGGCATCGACACTATCTCCGCGGGCGCTGTCACAGGTTTCGCCATGGACCTCTACGAGAAGAAGATCCTGACGAAGAAGGACACTGGCGGTCTCGATCTCAGGTTCGGCAACGAGGAGGCATATGCCAAGATGCCTTCGATGATCGCGAACAGAGAGCACATCGGTGGTGTCCTCGCCGACGGCGCCAAGAGGGCCGCCAAGAAGATTGGCAAGGGTGCTGAAAGGCTGGTCGTCGAGTCGAAGGGCTCGGAGTATCCGGCCTACGACCCGAGGGGTTCGATAGGCATGGCTCTTGCATATGCTACCTCCGACAGAGGAGCCGATCACAATAGGGCATGGCCCGTGGCGCAAGATGCATATGGCAGCGGAGATCCGTGGAACCCGGAAGGCAAGGCAGCGATATGCGTAGAAGACCAGACGAGGACGAGCGTGAAGTGGAGCTTCATCTTCTGCGACTTCTACGCGGTGAACTTCGCCAACATGGCGAAATACTATACTGCTGTGACGGGTGTTCCGGCTGACGAGCAGTCTCTTCGGACCATTGGCAGGAGGAACTGGAATCTCGTGCGCGCGTTCAACGTCAGAGAAGGCTTCAGCAGGAAGGACGACAACCTTCCCGAGCGCATGGAGAAGGATCCATTGCCGAGCGGCAAGACGAAAGGCAAGGTCGTACCACGTGCCGACTTCGAGAAGATGCTCAGCGAGTACTACGCGCTGTGGGGCTGGGATGACCAGGGGAGGCCGATGAAGAAGACCTTGGATCAAGTCGGCCTGTTGGACATCGCGAAAAAGCTGCCGTATCTGAAATGAGCCGAGCGATGGCCAGTTGTGGCGCTCGATGTACAGGCCAAGGGGCCAGTAACCTCGTACCGTCCGGACTGATGTC
>CAYOXJ010000206.1:0-2596 GCA_964407905.1 uncultured Thermoplasmata archaeon | reverse complement strand
CCAGCGACTAGGAACTCGCCATCGGACTGGTTCAGAATTATGGCTCCGGCTTCATAGGTCAGGTGCTGTTCCACGTAGTACCTGTTGGGGCAGTAGAGATCCAGGTCCCCGCCGCTGTGGCCATCGTTCGATGAATTCAGACTGTATGTGCGCTCCGTTCCGGACGTTGTCGACTTGTAGGTGTATGTGATATTCAACGAAGGCCGCGTTCCGATAGCCTCAGGTGAGAACCCCAGGACGCCGGCAGTCGGCCCCGCGAACACTGGTATTCCAGATGCGCTCAGCGTGATCGGCACGAAGACAGGTGTCGGTGCGACTCTGGTGTTCGCGTTGTGCGAGATCGAGATATCGATCTGAGACTTGAGCGTGACGAACTGCTGAATTGCAGTAGACATGTGCGTGCTCTCGTTGTCGCTCATCCACACGGGCACGAACTGATTCGTGAACAGCCCCATGAATGTCAGGAATACGAGCAACGCCATGATGGTGCCCACGGTTGCCGCGACGCCCTCTTCGTTGTCCCACCGCGGTGATTTCTTGATTCTCTTGCCGGCTGAGTGTGCACAATAGTATGCGTGCTGGGGGGACAAATCCATCCTACCACCAAACAGGATTACGAAGCAACCTAATCAGCGTCTGGAACATATTTAATACTGTCGTTTCTGGTATCGAGCGAAAAACGGTTGTGGAAAGCGCGAAAATGAGCCCCTCAAAGAGAGGAAAAGGAGAGCATCCGAGGACCGCTAATATTCCTGTTTCGACAGCATGACTCTCGCAGGCAAAAGTGCGCCTCTGCCGGGAGCATTTCGAGTGCCAAATTTGCCAACATTTAATATATGTTGATGCGTAACTGCCCTTTTGCGCCGGGTGCCGTGGTAACTCAGTTGGGAGAGTGCAAGACTGAAGATCTTGAAGTCGCTGGTTCAAGTCCGGCCCACGGCACTCTTTCCCCCTTATCGATGAATACATTAAACTAGCTAGATGTTCTTAGAGCTGGCAGCAGAGGAACAGACTGATGCCTATCAAGTCCTTCGAACTGGTTTCAATCGATGCCAAGAGGTTCTCCAAGCTCGGGGAGAGGATTCCACATCTGCGTGTGGACCACAACACTGCAGTCACGAGCATCACTTCTCTCTCGGACAAGGAAGCCCAAATCGACTTCAGGTTCACTGTGAACTACGTTGGCGTCGGCATGATCAAGATCGAGGGGAGGGTTGTTTGGGACGGTGAGGCGAAGATGCTCTCGTCGCAGTGGTCCCAGACAAGCGCGTTGCCGAACGAGGTCTTCAATCCGATTCTTGCAGCTATTTTCGCGAACTGCATGCCGCCAGCTGTTGTCTGCGCCAGAGACATCGGGCTCCCTCCTCCGTTGCCACCGCCTCAGATACAGACTGCAAAACCGACGAAGGCCGTGGGAGCCAGGGATTCCAAGGGCTCGATGGAAGTCGCGTGAGAGCTCTCCGATCTCCTCATCTGATGTGATCGAGCGAGAACGAACCTATCGTCACACTGGACTTCGTCGCCGAGTACCTGATGAAAGCTCTCGACTGCACGTCGCATATGCCCCTCACAGACAGAAAGGTGTTCAGGTTCTCGACCTTGAACTCAATCATGCCATCCATCAGAGAGCCGATCATCTGTATCTCTTGCTCACCGTGGACGCCCTTCTCGATCGTGTACAGCGCGACCGCCTTGTCTCTCTTTCTCCTGCCCACGACCGGGCTCAGGAACCTGAATGCCGTCCCGGGGTCAAGATATGCGATGAGCGTCGAGATCGACCTGAAACCCACCCTGTAGTACTCGTGCTTCTCTTTGAACGCCTTCGCTGCGTTCTCAACCGCCTTCTGGATGGACTCATAGTCGGTTGGCGATTCGACGTACTCAGTGTAGGGATCCTGGCTCTCGTCGCCCATGCTTCTCGAGTACGCGTCAACATATCTCACGAGCCCGCGCTTCTCGTACTCCTCGTACCCTGACAGGACGAAGGACATCTCCTCGCGAATTTCCTTGGGCGACTTCTCAGTGATGATCCAGAGCGCTGGGATGCCCTTCTTGAGCCCTTCCGCCATGAACGAACTGAGAAGCACTTCCTTGCCAGTGAATGGCGGACCATAGATCAGAACGTTCGCGCCGAACGGGATGCCTCCCATGAGGAGGTCGTCCAATCTCGCGGTGCCCGTCTTGGCCTTCTCCTGCTTTACCTCGAGCATCCGGTCGGCCTCACGCTTCTCGATTTCTTCCGAGATCACTCCCTGCTCCCTCAGCCGCAGCTCCTCCTCCTTCGCAGCTAGATACTTCTCCTTGCTCCTGATCTCCTCTTCCTTCTGCGTGACTTGCGCCTGGAGTTCCTCAAGGCGTTTCTTGAGCGTGAGCTCATCCTGGGACCCAAGCTCTGCCTGTGCGCGCGCGATCTTCTTCTGCTCTTCCTGGAGCAGTTTCTCGCGGAACATCAGGTCCTCTTCGCGTCTGAGCATTTCCTCCTCTTTGTACCTCAGGGGCTCCCTGAGCTTGCGCATCTCATCGTCGCGTATCTTCAGGTCCTCCTTGAGTCTCTGGACCTCCTGTTCCCTGAGGACCAGAGTGCGCTCGACCCTCT
>CAYOXJ010000205.1:0-2601 GCA_964407905.1 uncultured Thermoplasmata archaeon | reverse complement strand
GGGCAGGACAATCGCAGAGAAGATACTGTCAGCTAAGGCGCAGAAGGACGCGCGAGCTGGAGACATCATCGAGGCCAAGATCGACTACGTGATGGTCAATGACATCACGGGTCCAGCTGCGTTTGACGAGTTCGAAGGGCTGTGCGCTCCGATTATGCGCGACAAGGTCGTGCTGATACCGGATCACTACGTCCCCAACAAGGACGTAGCATCTGCAATCCAGGCGAAGAAGATGCGCGACTTCGCCCTGAAGCACAAGATCAAGAGCTACTTCGAGGTGGGCTCTGGGGGCGTATGTCATCAGCTCATGATCGAGCAGGGGTTCGTCGCGCCCGGGAGACTCATAGTGGGGGCGGACTCTCACACCTGCTCATACGGCGCCCTCGGAGCATTCGCCACGGGCATCGGGAGCACCGAGGCGGCTACGGTCTTCGCAAGAGGAGTGCTCTGGTTCAGAGTTCCGGAATCGATGAAGTTCATAGTCGACGGCAAGCTGAGGAAGCATGTCTCAGGGAAGGACATCATACTGACAATCATAGGCGATATCGGAGTCGAGGGAGCTAGATATGCTTCGATGGAGGTGCAGGGCAGCTCGATATCGTCTCTGTCGGTGGCCGATAGGATAACCATATCAAACATGGGAATCGAAGCGGGAGCGAAGGCTTGCATAGTACCTCCTGACGCCAAGGTCGATGCGTATCTCAAGGGAAGGACAAGAGGCACGTACAAGCATGTGCTGGCTGACCCGGATGCGATCTACAACGACATCAGAGACTACGACGGAACCGAGATCGTTCCAGTTGTGGCAAAGCCCTATCTCCCCAGCAACGTTGAGCCTGCGAGCGATGTGAGGGTGGAGATCGACCAAGCGTACCTGGGCTCGTGCACGAACGGCAGAATAGAGGATCTCAGGATAGCTGCGAAGATCCTAAGGGGCAAGAGGGTTCACAGAGGCGTGAGGATGATAGTTGTGCCAGCGACAAAGGAGGTGTTCGATCAGGCCGTCAAAGAAGGCCTGGTGAAGGTGTTCTCCGACGCTGGAGCATATGTTTCGGGCCCAACCTGTGGCGCATGCCTGGGCGGATACATGGGAGTGCTCGCGCCGGGTGAGAGATGCGTGAGCAGCACGAACAGGAATTTCGTAGGAAGGATGGGAGCGAAGGATTCTGAGGTTTACCTTGCCGGCCCGGCCGTCGTTGCAGCAAGCGCAATCAAGGGAAGGATAGCAGACCCGTCTGAGGTGAGCAGATGAAGGGCACGTTCGAGGGGAGGGCCTGGGTGTTCGGGGACAACGTGGACACAGATCAGATAGTGCCTGCCGAGTACCTCGTCACCATGGACAACAGGACGCTCGCAGCTCACGCGTTCGAAAGGGCAAAGCCAACATTCGCCAGATCAGTGCGCCCCGGGGACATCGTCGTCGCACGGAGAAACTTCGGGTGTGGCTCGAGCAGGGAGCACGCACCAAGGGCGCTGATCGGCGCAGGGATCTCATGTGTCGTTGCCGAGTCGTTTGCCAGGATATTCTTCAGGAATGCAATCAACATAGGCCTGCCTGTGATAGAAGCACGAATCTCCGTATCTGACGGCGATGAGATGACCGTGGATCTCGAGAAAGGGCTGGTCGTCAATCGGAGGACAGGCGAGGTCACGACGTTCAAGGGATACCCGCCATTCATCATGATGCTCATCGAAAAGGGCGGCTTGGTCCCATACACCAAGGAGGTGTTGGGTTGCAGAGAATCGGAGTGATCCCAGGCGACGGCATCGGGCCGGAGGTCATCAAGGAAGCGCGGAAGATCCTCGATACCGTGGCAGAAGCGCAAGGGCTCTCCCTCGAGTTCGAGGAGTTCCCTTTGGGTGCTGCGTACTATCTGAAGACGGGAGAGATCCTGTCTGATGAGACTATCAAGAGGCTCGGGCGAAAGGACGCCATACTCCTCGGTGCGATGGGAGATCCGCGCGTCAAGCCCGGCATACTCGAGAACGGCGTGCTGCTCAGGCTGAGATTCCATTTCGACCAATACGTCAACCTCAGGCCTGTGAAGCTATTCGAGGGCGTGCCATGTCCGCTGGCGGGCGACAAACGGAAGATAGATTTCCCGTTCGTGCGAGAGAACACCGAAGACTTCTACGTCGGGTTGGGCAGCCGAGTCCGCTCCGGACTGTCCAAGACGGACCTCTCATTGAAACGTCGAGCATACGAGGCGAAGTTCGATGTGGGAATAGACCTCAAGGACGAGGACGAGCTCGCGTTCCAGATCGGCGTCATCACGAAGAACGGTGCCAGAAGAGTCATCGAATACGCCTTCGAGCTCGCGAGGAAGGACCGCATCAGCCTCGTCACATCGGTGGACAAGGCAAATGTTCTAACCGAAGTCTATGGCCTCTGGAGAGAGGTTGTCGACGCGGTCTCCAGCAAGTACGGAATCGAGAGGGAGTTCATGTACGCCGACGCCGTAGCTCTGCACATGGTCAGGAGCCCTGAGAGATTCAGGCTGATTGTGAGCCCGAATCTCTTCGGCGACATCCTGACCGATCTGGGTGCGGCCCTTCAAGGAGGACTCGGGTTCGCGCCTTCTGGAAACATCAACCCATCCG
>CAYOXJ010000204.1:0-2607 GCA_964407905.1 uncultured Thermoplasmata archaeon | reverse complement strand
GGAGCCGCAGGTAGATCCCCGCGTAGCGGGGCACGATGACCAGGGCCGCGCCTCGTTTCGCAATCTCCGCACCTACCTGCTCAGCAAGCTGGAGCACCTCTGGTTCTGCTTTGCTGGAGCCGATAACTCCAACGATCCTGAAGCCCATGCCCGGGAGATAATGCAGAACGTGTTCATAAAGTGCGGCCAGTCTCACTATCATCGGCTCGGTTTTCCAACGACACGTTTATTAACCAAGCTGGGCGATATTAGCCGATGAGAACGGGAGGGATCCCCCTAATGCCAGATATAAGAGAAAGAGTTGAGGAAGACAGAGGAATTCTGAAGAAGATCCAAACCTACATCCCGGGCTTCCGAGGATACAGACGAAGGGAAGACCTGAGGGATGCTGACAGGATGCTCCGGATGCAGCTGGCCGAGAGGCTCGGCCTGCAGAGACGCGGGCTGGAGGAGTGCCGGGGCATACTGATGCAGAGCTACGGCTCGCAGGAGCTGGACACGCTTGGCGGCCTCATCAATCAGTTCAAGAAGGTGGAAGGTGTGGTGACGCATGCGGAGATGGGCTACTCGGGCATAGCTGCTGACCTGCAGATCAAAGAGGAGGAGCTGGACAAGCTATACGAGTTCGACGCAGCGATGCTCGATCATGTGGTTTCCATCGCCGCGAGCGTCGACTCGCTCAAGAACTCCTTAATGGCAGCCGATGAGGCTACGAGCCATAAGGACCTCATGAACATCAGAGGAAGGATAACTGCCTTCGAGGACCAATTCGACAGAAGGATGAAAGCAATCACGGGAACGGAGGTGTGATAGATGGGCACTCTTATTGGCGCGGAGACATTCAAGTGGGAGGACGTCGACAAGCGGAACAACATAATGTTCCGCATGGCCAGGAACATCAGATTCAACGACAACATCGTCGTGAGAGAGGACGAGATCGCCGTCTTCTTCAGGGACGGCAAGGCGCTCGCCTACATCGACAGGCCGGACAGGTATGCGCTTACCTCGTTGAACGCTCCTATTGTGGGCAAGATCGTGCACTTCCTATCCGGTGTTCGGCAGCAGGCCGAGCTCATCTACCTCCAGAAGAGGGCTTTCGACGGGAAGTTCGGCAGCAAGCAGCCGTACCAGTTCAGGGACCAGGAGTTCGGCATGGTCAACCTGCGCGTGTTCGGCGAGTTCAGGTACAAGGTGGCCTCGCCGGAGAACTTTGTGAACCAATTCGTGGGAACGTTCAACTTCGCGTCGAGTGCCGAGGTCGAGGAGAGGATAAAGGAGCAGATGGTCATCCTGATCTACGACTCCGTTGGCGACATGAAGAAGCAGGGCCTGGGAGTTGCGGACCTCGCAGCGAATCTTACCAACATTGAGCAGGTTGTGCTGTCTCGCACGAAGGACCACTTTGACCTCTATGGCATCACGATTGACAAGATCTCTGGCCTGTACATCTCTCTCCCGGAGGAGGTCCAAAAGGCGGTCGATACACGAGCTTCTATGCAGGTTCTCGGCGCGAACTACATGCAGTACCAGACCGGACAGGCCATGAGAGAGGCTGCGCAGAATCCGGCCGGCGCTGGTGGTGCTGCAGGAGCGGGCGTGGGCGTCGGCGCAGGCATCGGCATGGGCTATGCAATGGTTGGCACGATGATGCAGCCGGGCGGCGCTATGGCTCCGCCAGGACAGCAGCCGGTTCAGGCTGCGGCTGCGCCACAGGTCGCATGTCCGAAATGTGGTACCGCGAACCCGCCCACGAACAAGTTCTGCGCCTCGTGCGGCGCGAAGCTGGGACCGAAGACCGTGCCCTGCCCGAAGTGCAAGGCCGAGGTGCCTGAGGGCACCAAGTTCTGCCCGGAGTGCGGAGGCCCCGTGGCCGCCACGAAGAAGTGCGCGGCGTGCGGAGCCGAGGCTCCGGCGACATCCAAGTTCTGCCCGGGATGCGGAAAAGCACTGTAATGGGCGAACACGTTCAGGTCGTCTAGACAGTCAAAGGAAGGGTGAATCAGCTTGGCAACTATCAAGTGTCCAAAGTGCGCAGCCCCCGTGCCGTTCGATACCGGGGTCAAGTTCGTGAAATGCCCATACTGCAGCTCGCAGGTCTTCATAGACCGGACGGGAGCCGCGTTCTACTACGTCCTTCCGTACATGGTCAAGGAGAACGATTCGATCATGATGTTCAGGAGATGGGCAGCAGGATCAACCAAGGCGAAGGACTTGGACAAGCTTGCGCAGATTGCTGGAGTGAAGAAGCAGTACTTCCCGGTCTACATGTTCAAGAGGGACGTGAACAACGTCGAGCAGGTGCTCATCCAGCCCGCGGGCTCGACAACCCTCCCTGGGCTGCACAATTTGAAGGTCCCCGCGGGCGACCTGAAGATATTCGATGCGAACTTCGATGTCGGCGGTGCAGAGCTCATCAAGCCCGATATCGAGATGACATCGTATCTCAACAATCTGCCTGGAAAGCCGAAGGAGCAGGCGCTCGTGTACTTTCCCATATGGAAGATCGACTATGTGTTCAACCAGAAGAGGTACGAGGTCGTTCTCGACGGCTCGTCGGGCGAGGTGTTCTCTGCCGGGTTCCCGACAAGGGGCTCGAGCGCGTACATC